>NZ_JALKFY010000662.1:0-13002 GCF_023242985.1 Frankia sp. Mgl5
CATCTCCTGGACAGCACCGCTCCAGAACAGTCTCCGTCTAAATCGGAGCTCCTCCTTCACGTTCGTGTTCACACACGGGCACGGAACCTGCTGATGGATCTCGAGGAGCGTACCCACCGGTTCCGGTTCCTCATCCGTGACCGCGGCACGAAGTTCACGGCTTCCTTCGATGCCGTCTTCACCGCAGCCGGCATCGACGTGATGCGCACACCGCCACAGTCGCCGAAAGCGAACGCGATCGCGGAACGCTGGGTAGGCACCGCCCGCCGCGAATGCACCGACAGACTACTGATCGTCTCCGAACAGCACCTGACGTCGGTCCTCGCCACGTACGCCGAGCACTTCAACACCCACCGACCCCACCGCTCCCTCAGCCAGCACCCACCCGACCCGCCACCCGCAGTCGCCCCGGCCTCGGACTCCACCGTCCGTCACACACGCGTCCTCGGCGGGCTGATCAACGAGTACCGCAACGCCGCCTGACGACACCCGCAGACGATCACCCGGGCCGCAAAAGAGCAGCTCACAGGCCGCACCTGGATTTTGAAGCCCCACACGGGCTACGGCTTGCGGCCGACCCCGCCGAAGATGTGGAGCGGCTGCGGCTCCGACCCGGGCGCGGGCCGCCAGAAAGGCGTCGAGACCACGCCTGGCTCGACGAGGTCGAGGCCGTCAAAGAAGGACGCGACCTGCTCCGGGGTACGCAGATTGTAGGGGTGCCCACCCGCCTGGGTGATCTCGATTGCCTTGTCCACGGCCTCGCCGTGCGTGCCGTCGTTGAGCGCGAGATAGCTTCCCGGCCGCACCCCGTCGAGTATCCGTTTCACGATCGCTCTCGCCTCGTCGGTGTCGGCGACATTCCCCATGAGGCCGAACATCACCAGAGCGACCGGCCTGGTGAAGTCCAGGAGCTCGGCCGCCCCCGCGAGAATCCTGTCGGGGTCGCGCACGTCGGCCTCGATGTAGGCGGTGGCGCCGCCGGGTGCGCTGGTCAGCAGCGCGCGGGCATGCACCAGCACCAGAGGGTCGTTGTCGACGTACGCGATGCGGGAGTCCGGAGCGATCCGCTGTGCGACCTCATGGGTGTTGTCGGCGGTCGGCAGGCCGGTGCCGATGTCCAGGAACTGGCGGATGCCCACCTCGCGGGCGAGGAAGGTGATCGCTCGGACCAGGAACTCCCGCTGCACGCGGGCGACCCGCACGATGTCCGGGTAGACCTCGAAGACCTTGTCCCCCAATTCCCGGTCGGCGGGAAAGTTGTCCTTGCCCCCGAGCCAGTAGTTCCAGACCCGAGCGGAGTGCGGCACGCTCGTGTCCACCCGCGACCATGCGCTCTGCGCCGGCTCGTCAGCACCCATGTCGACCATCATGCACCCCCGGGTGCACCCCGGATTTACCCCGCAGCCGAAGGCCGGTGCCCCGCGTCCGGGGTCCGGCACGTGTTGTCCGGGGTCCGGCGCCCGGTGTCGACACGTCGACAGCGCCAGCAGGGCGACCGCGGTCCGGTGCCAGCACCGACCCACGCCATCCGTGCGTGCCCCGGCCAGGAGTTCCGATGTTCGGCTCTGATGCTATGGCGCACCTTCGGGGCAGACGGTAGGGCGCCGCGTCCGACGCAGCAGACCCCCTGAGGCCCGCCTGGAGGAAGCTGCCTGGCAGGTCTTCCGTAGCTGGCGACGTCCCGATGATCGGAGAGTGGGTCGCACTGCTCGTGTTGCGCGGCGCAGGCGACACCGGCCCGGCCGACCCGGTCGCCGAACAGATCATGTACCCCACCGCGGAACGCCTGCTCCAGCATTGCGACGGTGCTCCGGCTATCCGGCGGAGTCCACCGGCGCCGACCAGGGCATCCAGATCGCCCAGGAGCGGGGCCTGCCGGTCTACCGTCGGGTCGAGGACATCCCGGCTACCGAGCCGCCTAGCGACGAGCGCGCGGCGCCCGGCTTCCGGACGAGTACCACCAAACACCGACAGGCCCTGCCGCCGTGGCGGTTCCGGGTTAGACCGATTCGGTCGGCAGGCCAGCCGCCACCCAGTCCTCGATGCCCTCGCGGTACTTGCGGACGTTGGGGTAGCCGAGCGCGGTGAGCCGGTCGGCGACCTGGCCGCTGTTCGGGCAGGCAGGGTTGGAGCAGTAGGTGACGATGGCGGTATCGCGGTCCGGCAGCACGGCCGGTGCCTTGGCGTCGACCTCGGTGGGGCGCAGGGCGAGGGCGCCGGGCAGGTGCTGCTGCGCGAAGTACTCGCCACCCAGCGCGTCGACGACGGTCACGTTCCCGGCGGCGATCGCCGCCTTCAGCTCGTCACGGGTAATGAGTGCGGTCATGCTCCTACCTCCAAAGAATCGGACTATAGTCCGGTTGTGCAGGAGAACCTTAGCGGACCGCAGTCCGGTTATGCAACACCGTTGGAGCTGCTTCGCACCCCGCCACTAAGGGAACGAGCTGACGCCGCGCGCAACCGGGTCGCCGTGCTGGACGCCGCCGCCCGGCTGTTCGCCGAGCGCGGAGTGGCGGCGGTCTCCATGGACCAGATCGCGGCGGCCGCCGGGGTGGGCAAGGGCACCCTCTTCCGCCGCTTCGGGGACAAGGCTGGCCTGGCGGTCGCACTGCTCGACACGCGGGAGCAGATGCTGCAGGAGGCGATCCTGCACGGGCCGCCGCCACTCGGCCCCGGAGCGGCGCCCTCCGAACGGCTCACCGCGTTCGTCGGCGCATACCTCGACTACCTGCTGGAGCACCTGGACCTGGTACGGATGTCGGAGACCGCGACACCCGGAGCCCGCTACCGGATCGGGGCCTACCGGTTCTGGCACCGACACGTGGCGATCCTGCTGGACGGCGTACCGGATCCGGACCACGCCGCGCACACCCTGCTCGCCGCGCTCGCCGCCGACCACGTCGCCGCGCTACTGGCGGAGCTCGGCGAGTCCCGCATCAGAACCGGCCTGCACCGCCTCGCCGAGAACTACTCCGAATGGCGCCGCCGTTCCCCGGAATCCCCTTCACCGCCGGGCGTTCTCGGGTCTTCCTCAGGCGACGGCGCGGTCGTCGGCCGGCCGTCGGCGTAGCGTGACGGGGCGGGGCGTGACGGGGCGTGCTCGATCGTGGGCGGGGCGTAGGCCATGTCGAGCTGGCCGACGTCGGTGCCAGGCGCGACAATCGCGGCGATCTCCTCGAGGATCTTGTCGTCGCGGGTGATATCGGCGCCAGCGAGTAGGTCGTCGAGCTGTTCCATGGCGCACGGCCCGATGATGGTCGAGGTGACGGCGGGGTGGGCAACCGCGAACGCCGTCGCAAGGTGGGTCAGATTCATTCCGGCCTGTTCGGCAAACGGAATGAGCTGTTCGACGATGTCGAGGCGGCGTTCGCCCCCTCCATCCGGCCGGGCCTGTATAACTGGCCGCATACCAGGCCCGGCGCCTTTCGTCGCACGGTCCGAACCGAGGTCACCGACCGAATGCTGATCTTCGGTGAGCGGCATCTGCGTACCGTCCTGGCCGAGTACGCGACCCACTACAACGGACGGCGACCCCACCGCGGTTGTGGCCTACAACCGCCACAGCCCGACCACCCCGTCGCCGACCTGACCCAGGAACGGATCAAGCGCCAGCCTGTCCTCGGCGTCCTGATCAACGAATACGAACGAGCCGCCTAAAACCCCAGGTCACCACCGGTGGCCGAGTTCTGGCACCCCACAGGGTGCTGCCGGGTCTGGGCGGGTGGCTCGCCGTCCGCAACGACCATAACGGCTTTCTCGGTCGCCCACGCGATCGGATCCGTCGAGCACCACTACTAGCCTGATCAGGCCTGTATGAGTCCGACATGCCAGCGTCATTCTCCGCTCGCGTTATCCTCTCCATCTACTTCGCATCGCAAGGAATCGTCGGCGTGTCACCGACGAAATCCAGAGATGATTGACGGAAGCCTGAGGCTAGATCAGAAGCCAGATGATCCTGCTGAACTGAGATAGCTCAGGAGTTTCGGGAAACTCGGGCCGCTCAGGCGGAAAACGGTGCGCTGCATGCCTTCAAGTCAGGTTCGCTCGGGTGATATCACCGAACCTCGCTGGACGACTGGCGATGTCCCGGTCGACAGCCTGTTGGGCTCCAGAACCCCGATTTGGGCGGTGACCTGCGTGTTTGCCTGCGGGGCGGAACCCGTGTCGGGCAGGCTGGATGGTCATGGTGTGGTCACTGCTCTACGCCCTGACACGCAACACTCTCGGGCTGATGCTGCTCCGCGTGCGCGGGGATGCTGCGAAGGACGTCGAGCTCCTCATCCTGCGTCACCAGGTGGCGGTGTTGCGACGACAGGTCCACCGCCCGGCGCTGGAACCGGCGGATCGGGTAATCCTCGCAGCCCTGTCCCGGCTGCTACCCCGAGCCCGCTGGGGTTCGTTTTTCGTCACCCCCGCCACCGTGCTGCGCTGGCACCGTGAGCTCCTCGCGCGACAATGGACCTATCCGCGCAAGTCGCCCGGGCGGCCACCGGTCCGCTGGGAGATCCGCGATCTGGTCCTGCGCCTCGCGCGGGAGAACCCGACCTGGGGCCACCGCAGGATCCAGGGAGAGCTCGTCGGGTTGGGCTACTCGGTCGGGGTCGCCACTGTCTGGCGGATCCTGCACCGCGCCGGTGTCAATCCCGCACCGCGGCGGGACGACGCCTCCTGGCGCACGTTCCTGCGCGCCCAGGCGTCCGGCATGCTGGCCTGCGATTTCTTCACGGTGGACACCGTGTTCCTCCAACGGATCTACGTGTTCTTCGTCGTCGAACACGCCACCCGCCACGTCCACGTCCTCGGGGTCACGAAGCACCCAACCACGGACTGGGTCACCCGGCAGGCACGGAACCTGCTGATAAATCTCGAGGAGCGCGGAACGCTGGGTCGGCACCACCCGCCGGGAATGCACCGACAGACTCCTGATCGTCTCCGAACGGCACCTGACCTCGGGCCTCGACAGCTACGCCGAGCATTTCAACACCCACCGGCCCCACCGCTCCCTCGGCCAGCACCCGCCCGACTCGCCACCCGTGCTCGCCCCGACGCCGGAGTCCACCATCCGTCGCACACGTATCCTCGGCGGGTTGATCAGCGAGTATCTCAACGCCGCCAGACACCTCCCGGGGAAGACCGCATCAACCGCAAAAGGCCAGCTCACAGGCCGAATCGGGGTTCTGGAGCCCCACAGGCAGGCCTCGCGCTGCCGGGCATCGTCACGGTCAACACCGGACTGCTGCAGCGCGCGCCCAACCTCGGCTGGTCGGACCTCCGCCCCGCCGAGCTGCTGGACGACTCTGTCCTCGCCGGCCTGCCGCTGGCCGTGGGGAACGAAGCCAACCTCGCGGCCCAGCAGGCCGCACAATCCGCACCCGGACGTCCCAGCGCGCTCTCCGACTTCCTTTATCTCTCAGGAGAGATCGGCATCGGTGGAGCGGCGGTACGTGCCGGCCAGGTGATGATGGGACGCCACGGCTGGGCAGGCGAAATCGGTCACGTCTGCGTTGATCCCGCAGGTCCGATATGCCGCTGCGGCTCCACCGGCTGCCTGGAGCAGTACGCCGGCCGCCACGCATTGACCGCTGCCGCGGGATTGGAGACCACCGCCCCACCCGAACAACTGCTCGGTCTCGTAACGGCCGGGGACCCAACCGCCCGGCGTGCCGTCACCGCCGCCGCTCAGGCACTCAGCGTCGCGCTCGCCGGCATCATCAATGTTCTCGACATACCAACCGTGGTCCTCGGCGGCTACCTCGGCCAGATCGCCCCCCTCCTCCGACCCGACCTCGAAGACCTGCTCCAAGCCCGAGTCATATCGGCACGATGGAGCACGCCGACCGTCCAGGCAGCGACATACAGCCCCGCGCCGGGCGCCACCGGAGCGGCATTCCGGGAACTGACCGCGGTCATAGAGCACCCCGCCCGCTGGTTTCATCCAACTGCGGCTGCCGGGAACGCCGATGTCTCTACCGGGGTGAGCATCACACGGTCGTGAGGGAGTGTCCGCTATCAACGGTCGGGTAGCCCGGGGGGGATCTCACCCCGGGCTACCCGACCGTTATCTAGACAGACCCATCGACGGAGATCGAATACCAGTCTCGGGTGAGCGCTCGGAAGATCACAGAAATCGAGCGGTGGATTGGGGCTCAGGAGTCGGCGATCGCGTTGAGGGTGAACGCCATCTCGGCGCGCATCCGGTCGGTGGGACGCTTCAGATCCAGGCCGTAGCGAGTGGTGAGGGCCTCCAGCTGCCGGGAGACCGAGCTGTGGTGCCGGTGCAGAGCGACCGCGGCGTTCCGCTGCGACCCTGTCGCCAGGTACGCTTCGAGGACCGCTAGGTCCCGCAGCCCCGCTGGAGTCCTCGCGAGCTCTCGCAGCAGCCGGACGTCTTGATCGGCATCGACGACGGAACGTGGCAACGTTGCCAGAGTGGCCAGGGAACCCAGCTCTTCGAACAGCATCACGGGTCCCCGGCCGAGGACGCCGGCGAACCGGATTGCAGTGCTCGCCTGGCGCCAGGACTCGGCGAGCTCGTTGAGCGTGGCACGCCCGCTGACACCGATCCGCACTCCGGGGGGTACCGCGATCGGTGGGACCTGGTTGTCCGCCACCTGCGTAATCATGGCGGCGTTCCGGCCGATCATCGCTCCGCGGGCCAACCGGCCAGACGAGTTGCCGAGGGACCTGAATACCTCGGCCACGTCCGTGCAATGGCCGTCCGCCCTGACCGCGAGGACGCGCACCTCCGCCCCAGCCGAAAATCCCAGCAGGCGGACGGCCCGGGCCCGGTCGGCTTCCTGCGCCGTGGCGGAGACCGCCAGCTCCACAAGCGCCGGGTCGGACAGTGTCACCGGACCGCCGCCTGGCCACAGCGCGCCGGCGGCGAACGCCATCCGCTCGAGAACCATCGTGTCCATCGGGTCGAGCACGCCGAACCGCTCCAACCAGACCACGCCGACTGATTCCTCGTCGAGGCGGACCTCCTGCCGCGCCACGGGCAGCACCGGAGCGTCCGGTGTCGTACCCCGCGGGCTGTAGCGCACCACCCGGCCGGTGAGCTTGTCACGCAGCCCGGCATTACACTCGGTTAAGCCCGCAGTGCTGCATACCAGCGCGTCGAGTGAGGCCCGCCGTGCGATCAGGGTATCGAAGAATCTGACCACCCGCAAGGTTTCGATCGCGTCGGCATTCAAATGGGAGAGTTGATGACTGAGTCCGAACATGGACACAGGATAGCCAGCGACCAGTCGGAGTTGTCCGGTCTCTGTTCACGCCTGGACTCCTTGGGGAAACAGTTGTGCCTCAGCCACGACTCGAACCCGACGTGCCGATCCATACACGCGGCGAAATACGGCACCGGGAAATTCCGCCGCCTTGATGGGCATGGAAAACTCCGCACTGGCGGCACGCCCGCTCCTGGGCGCACAGTGCGGACCCCGACTTCACCCACAAGGGTGGCTGTCGTCGAGCTCTACACCCACCCGCCGGCGCGCGCCACGGTGATCCGCGCCGACGGGCTGGGGCCGGTGATCAGGAGTACGCCCCCGTCGGCACCGGGCTGGCCACCCGATGGCCACCGTCCCAAGGCCGCCTGCTGGCTCAACCTCCAGGAGGACTGGTGGCGGCTGCTGCGCCGGGCTGGGTTCGCCGGACAGACCTTCGTTGACACCGACGAGATCATCCACGCCGTCGACGTGGCCACCATCCAACTCAACGCCGCGCGAAACGCTGGATCTGAGGACGCCTCACCCCGCCGACCCGGTAAATCCGTCGCCACTTTTGTTGCTGTCTTTACGGAACATTGCGCCGGGTACAGACACACCGGATGACGCAGCCAGGCCGGAAATCCCGCAACGGTTGGCGGTTGTCCCGAAAAGACGACCGGACCGACACTGTGTTGGCACGCCGTGGTGGCCTCGGTAACGAGGGCCGTCTGGACCGCACGCCGGGTCTTCGTCGGCAGGTGGAGACGAGAAGAAGGAGAACCATTATGTAAGAGAAGGGCATCAATGTGGATGCCTGGGTGAAGGCCGCGGCGGGGCCGCCGGCGCCGATGCGGGTCCTTGGCGACGACGAGCGGGGTCGCCACCGCACCGAGCTCGACACCGTGGCGACCCCGGCCGGGCAGTTCCAGTGGGACAGCCACGAGCCCCCGGAGAGTACCTCCGACTTTCGGTTTCAACTGACAAGTTTGGTTCCTACGGCTACAAGGAGATGAAGATCGTGCAGAACGTCATCGATAGGCCTCTCATGACTAGGTCCAGGTGGTTCAAGAAGCCGCTGATAGCGACGATGATCGGAGGGGCACTCGTCGTCGGCGGCCTGACCGTCGCAGCCGAGACGACCGGTACGCCGTCGCCGTCGCCGTCGGGCACGGTGATCTCCAACGTCAATGAGCAGGCCCACCAGTTGGGAAATCCCAACGCGAAGGGTCCCGTGCGCGGGTCGGGGAACGGGTGCACCAAAGTTCCCGGCCAGGGCGGAAACCCCTGCTGATACTGAAGAAAATATGGTTACCGGACCGAGTGACGGGCATCCGGGCCGACCAGGCTGGTGTTCCTTTCCAGCTACCTGGTTTCTCTTCGGTAGGCGAGCACTGTGACCGCGGCATGGTCGGCTCCGGACGAGAGTAACCCCTGATCGGGCTATAGGGCCGCCGTGCCGGCTGGCGGCCTGTACTCCCGCGTGGACCCGCGTGGGAGTACAGGCCGTGGGTCGCGGAACGAGCCGGCAGCCACGAAGACCGTGAACCTGTCTCAGTCTTTGCCAATTCTCTCACCTTGGCGCGCGAAGCCTTCGAGAATGCGGATTGCCGCGGCGGCGATAATTTTGGGGTCACCGGGCGAGTCCGTCGCCGGGAACGGACTTGGCGGCTACCACGAGGTAAGGACGGCCGGCTTGGGTGCGCCCAGTGATGTCAGTTGACTGAAGGCTCGGCCGTTCGGCCGCTGCACCCCCGCACGCGCCACCGGCGCCACCGGCGAG
Source organism: Frankia sp. Mgl5 (assembly GCF_023242985.1). Lineage (NCBI taxonomy): Bacteria > Bacillati > Actinomycetota > Actinomycetes > Frankiales > Frankiaceae > Frankia > Frankia sp. Mgl5. The sequence goes on from NZ_JALKFY010000662.1 coordinate 8,986, forward strand.
GCCGTCACCGGTCATCGCGCGGGCGGCGGAGAACATCATTGGCGCTGGCCACGGCGGCGCTAATGATGCTGCCGGGACTGGTGACCGATGTCGCACCAGAGCTGCTACGCGCGCTGCTGACAGGATCCGTACCGGGCTGGGTGACTGCTGACAACGCCCACGGTGACATCCCCTCCGGACTGGAGTTCGACTTCACCGTGAACCTAGCCTTACGGGCCCCGGCCACCGCCGAAGCGTTCGCGGCGGCGGTGTCAGATCCGGCGAATGTCGCATACCAGCGCTTCCTCACACCGGCCCAATACAAGACGGGGTATGCGGCCACGGACGAGACCGTTCAGGACGTCCGGTCGTGGCTGGCCGACAACGGCCTCCAGATCGTCACGGTGTCTCCCACGAACCGGTCGATCCGGGTGCGTGGGAGCGGTGCCCAGATCGAGGCGGTGTTCGACACCGAACTGAAGCTGTACGCACACAATGGGGAACTGACGCGGGCACCGTCGACGGCGCTCAGTGTCCCGGCTCAGCTTGAGGGCGCCATCCTGTCGATTGGCGGGCTGACGCTGGCCCGGGCGGCTCCTGCCACCGCGCCGCTGGTGCCCGCCTCGGCCCAGCCGACGATCTGTTCGCGTTACCACGGCGAGAAGTACTCGCCCGACTACCCCGTCACCGCGCACGTGCCGGCGGGTAACGACGGCGCCGACCTGCCGTTGGCGGTTTGCGGCTACACCCCCCAGCAGGTCAGGAGCCTCTACGGTATCGACGCCCTCACGCGGACCGGCCTGGACGGCCGGGGCCGCACAGTGGCGATCGTCGGCGCCTACACGTCCCCGACCATCGTCGCCGACACCAACACCTGGGCCGCTCGGCGAGGTGAGCCACCACTGCTCCCGGGCCAATTCCGGCAGGACCTCCCCACGGCGTTCGCCTACGGCCACGAAGACCCGCTCAGCCGCGACCTCTGCGAGGAGCAGCGCTGGCAGACCGAACAGACGCTCGACGTCGAGGCGGTACACGGGATGGCCCCCGGCGCCAGCATCTTGTACGTGGCCGCGGCGAGCTGCCAGAGCACCGACCTGATCGACGCCGTCCAGCGAGTGGTTGACGGTCAGCTAGCTGACGTTGTCAGCGGCTCGTTCAGCTTTCTCACCGACGACGAACCGCCAGGTGACCTCGCCGCCGCCCATGCGATCTTCGTGCAGGCGGCGGCGCAGGGTATCGGGCTGTTCTTCTCCAGTGGAGACGACGGCGACAACCTGGCACGCACCGGCGCGCGTGGCGTGGAACACCCAGCCTCCGACCCCCTGGTGACCGCGGTCGGCGGGACGTCGGCCGGGATATCGCAGGCCGGATCGCGGCTGTTCGAACTGGGCTGGCAGACCGCCTCAACCGCCTTGGCCGACCGCACCTGGCAACCTGCGGCACCCGGGACGTTCGAGGCCGGCGGCGGCGGGGGCGTCAGCGGCCTCTTCCCGCAGCCCCGCTACCAGGTCGGCATGGTACCGCCGGCGATCTCTACCTACCTTGGCGACAACCAGCCTGGGCGAGCTGTCCCGGATGTGGCGGCGCTTGCCGACCCCTACACGGGCTACCTGATCGGCCAGACCCAGCGCTTCTCGGACGGCGCCACACGGTACGTCGAGTACCGGCTCGGCGGGACCAGTCTGGCAACGCCGCTGGTCGTCGGCATCGCGGTGCTCGCCAACCAGCTCGCCGGCCGCCCTCTCGGCTTCGCCAACTACTCCCTGTACCGGCTTTCCAACTCGCCTGCCTTCACCGACCCGAAGAGCTCCGACCGCACCACCGCCGTCGTCGACGTGTACTACGCCAACAATGAAGATTCCTCCGGCGGGTATGGCGTCGCGCTGCGGACCTTCAACCGGCCGCAGACGATCAACCTGAGATCCGGCTACGACGACGTCACCGGCCTCGGCACCCCGAATGGAATCGCCTTCGTCGCCGGCCTCGCCAACGGCCCACCGTAAATGCCGGTCTCCACCGAACCCAGGGCGGTTCAGGGTCGACGATGGTCTGGGTTGACGATGGTGTGGAGGGACGAGTTCGGAGCGTCCCGATAACGATCGACGTGGTGAGGACCGTCGGCGGGAAGGTCCCCACCACGTCGGTCGAGGCGAGCAGGGACGTCTACCGCCGGTAGGACGATCCCATGATCGCTACTTCTGGATCCACAACTCCTCCGGCCGTAACGACCCGAGGCCGTACTGCACGAGACCGCCCACCTTCTCGCCCGCGATGGCGCTGGGCTCGGCCCGCGAGTAGAAGACACCTGGAGCCAGTTCGGTCAGCCGCCGCTGCACCGTGCCGTAGGCCGCCTTGCGTTCCTGGTCCGTCGACGCGGTCCGGGCGGCCAGCAGGGCGTCGTTGAGCGCCGGGTCGTCGATGCCGGGCAGGTTCGCCGCCGAGCTCCCACTGAAGGTCGTCCACAGGCGCGGTTCGGGGTCCTGGAAGAACGCGGATGAGACGATCGCGTCGAAGTCGTGTGTCGTGCGCAGGGCGACGAGCTCGGCTACTTCGATGATCTTCACGTTGACCTTGACGTTGTTGAAGCTGCTCAGCTGCGCCTGGATGTTCTCCGCCGTCGTCCGGTTCTCAGTGGTGGGGGCGCTGGAGAAGGTGAAGGCCAGCGGCTTGCCGTCGGCTGCAAGCTCGTCGAAGAGACGCTGGGCGGTCGCCTTGTCCTGCTCTCGCAGTGGTGTGTCCGAGTAGAAGGGCGAGTTCTTGGTGAACAGCGTGTCGACAGGCGTCCCGGCGCCGTTGTAGACGGCCAGGTTCAGCGCGTCCAAGTCAAGTGCCACGGAGACCGCCTGCCGCGCGCGAACATCGTCGAACGGCGCCCGGCGCGTGTTCATCGCCATGAAGAGGCCACCGCCGAGCTGCATGACGTTGGTCGACAGACCTTCCTGGGCTGCTTTGTCAACGTTTACCGGGTTCGACTCGATGGCCACGTCCGCGCCCCCGGTGAGCACCGTGTTGTAACGCTGGCTGGCGTCGAGAGCCGGGCGGAGCGTGAGGCGGTCGAGGTAGGGCTTGGGCGCGTCCCAGTATCTGGGGTTCTTCACGAGCTCCATGGCGGCCTGGCGGGTCCAGCTCACCAGGGTGAACGGTCCGGCGCCGATCGGTTTCGCGTCGAAGGCCTGCTGGCCCTGCCGCAGGGCGGCGGGCGAGGCGATCCAGTTCATCGTCGAGGCGAGGACGGACTGGGCGTACTTCGGTACAGTGGAGGTCAGCGCGACCTTCAGCGTGACATCGTCCACCACCTCGGACGAGGCGATCTCCGACGCCTCCGACCGGTTGGTCCCGCCGGTGACCGGGTCCTTGATCCTGTCCCAGTTGAACTTCACGGCCTCGGCGTTGAGCGGGGTGTTGTCGGAGAACACCAGTCCCCGTCGCAGTTTCAGGGTGAAGGTTTTGCCATTGTCCGTGGTGGTGAAAGATTCCGCCATCTGGTATTGGATCTTTCCGGTGTCATCGCTGGTCATCAGGGTCCCGTACAGGGCGTTGCCAATGACACCGGAACTCGCATAGGCGTTGCCCATGGCCGCCGGATCCAGGCTGCGTGGCTCACCCAGCGTGAGAATCCGCCCATGGCCGCCGGCCACCGGTGCACCGGAAGCACCCACGGACGGGTCGGTATCGCCACCGCCGCCACCGCAGGCGCCCAGAGCGAGCGCCGTGGCGCACACGACAGCGGTGGTGAGTAATCGCGCCCTGCGGATCATCATGTTGCCTTTCGTTGGTATCCAGGGTCGGCAAAGCGGTGAGACGGGGGAACATCTTGCGGGATGACTGGCCGAGACGGTTTCGTCGACGGACGGGCGCGTGGTCCGTGGGCGGATGCGGTTGAACGTGCCAGAGACGTCCTTGCCAGGCAGAATCGGATCACGAGTCGCGTCGCGGCCCGTCCGCCGTCGCCTGAGTCGGAGTTCGTCGGGTTCCGGTTCCCGACTGAGATGATCGTGCCGGCAGCAACGACGGGCTCGCCGTGACGTGCAGGTGGCG
>NZ_JALKFY010000663.1:0-12642 GCF_023242985.1 Frankia sp. Mgl5
CTTCCTCGGGTTCGTCTGCCTCGCTGCCGCGATCACCTGCTGGAAGAAACTCCCGCACTCGACGTGAGACACGCTCTAAGCAGGCCGATGGCCGCGACGTACAGCTCCCGAACGTGGGTATCTCGGTTCGCCCGACGCACTTCGGTGTTCGCTTGGCGGGTCTCGTCGAGGGCGATCAGTCCGCCGGCCACCGCGACGAGCGCTGCTGCCGCGGTCAGCAGTCCGCCTTGCAGCGCCGCGCGCGCCTCCTCCCCTTCGTACCTGCGGTCTGGCAGGTGAAATACACCTGCCACCGCGAGGGCAACTCCGACCACGCTGAGCCCGACGAAGAGTCGTAGGCGCCGCCGACCAGCCCGCCGCCGCGCGTCCTCGTTGTCGACCATGAGGAGGGTTGTACGTCACCGGAAGACCGCGCAGAGCCTCCTTGCCCCATTTCGGGGCTGTGGCTACCGCTGTGCTGTGGCGGGCGTACCGGGCAAAGGCCGACGGGGCGCGCGGCCCGGCGAGGGGTGGAAGCCGGCGGCTGAGGTGCCGTAACGCGCATCCCAGACCGGTGCGGGTCGGCTGCACGAGAGCAGGCCTGCCAGCAGCCGGGCGGGTGTGCCACCGGTGATGATCGACCACCGATTGAGCCGGCCGGCTCGCTGCGAAGGGGCGGACGCGAAAGGGTGGCGGCCACCCCTCACCCGGGGACCGGCAGGCCACGGCCACTAACAGGTAGCGCCCGCGCCAGGCGACCGGAACGCCCCCGCGGGTCGAGGGGGGACGCTGCGAGGGGTTCGCTAGCGTCCCCCTGTTTCCCTTGGGAGCAGGGCTGTTCTGACCCTCGGGGGACCCTGGGGACTCTGCTACGAACCTTCTCTCCGCGGACGCCGTCAGCAGGTACGGACGCTGCCTCTTCGCGCGGGTGTTCCAGGAGGGACGATCGATAACCGATGGACCCACCGGGGGCACGGCGAGAGGCACACTCCCCCGGCTACCGAGCGTCGGTGAAGTCGCGTCCGCCTGGACTGCCGAGAGCCCTCTAGGGGGGACGCGACACGCCGGCCGGGTGGAGGGCCGCCAGCGATCGGATAACTTTCAGCTAGTCGCTTAACGGATCATGCTGGAACCACTGGAACCATTGCTACGCGCTAGTCGCTCGGCCCCGAATTGCTTCTAAGTACTGGGTCGCAGGTTCGATCCCTGCCGGGCGCACCGATCCGCGTATTGCGCGGACAGATCTTCCCCGCCATGCCAGCAGCTTTAGACGCGCCTTCAACGGCGAAGACGGCGACAGCCGAGGAAGCTTCAAACGCTGACGCGGCCGCGACCACCGATCGGGCCCCGGCGGGCCGGCGGGTTGCTTGTCAGCTGGTGTACGGGTTGCTCGAGGTCATGGGCGTGCGTGCGACGTCGAGCACCGGCGGTGGGAAGCGGGGCCGGCCGTGTAGTAGCGGGCGCGGGTTCGGCCGACCGGTTCCAGGACCTGTGCCGTGGTGAGATCACGAAGGTCGCGCTGCGCCTGCTGCAGGCTCAGGCCCTCGGCGTGCTCGTAGCGGGAGCGGCGGACGCGCCCAGCCATGGCCACGTCGTGCAGGGCCGTGACCACCCGCTCGCCCCGACCGGAGGTCTCGGCGAATTCTGAGAGCGCGCGCCAGACCCGTCCGGAGCGGTCGAGCCGGCCCGCAACGGTCTGGGCCCGTGGTGGTAGGCGGTCAGGTTGAACCGGATCCAGTTGGAGACGTCCTGGTCGGGCAGGTATCTCGGGCCCCGGTCGGCGAGTTCGCGGTAGTACTCCCAGGTGTTGCCGGGACGGCTGAGCCACACCTCAAACGCGCCGGCCGTGGACCGCGAATGCCGAACGCTCGGGCCAGCCGCGAGATCGCCAGCCGGGCTCGGGAGTGGTACGGCCGACCACACCGCGGGGGCCACACGCTGTGTCACCCCTGTCGCCCCGGCGCCCCGCCGCTCCTAGGCACCTCCGTCGTTCGAGACGCCCGGACCGCATCGACCCGGTGAGCCATCCCTGACTGTCCACTTGCCGACAGGTCTTTCTGTCATCAACACAAAAAGTTAGTCTTGCAACGTGATCCACGATCCATGGGAGCCTCCAGAGGTTCTGCTCGCCGTCGACCTCGTGATCCTCACCCTGCGGGGAACAAGCCTGCAGGTGCTGCTGATCGAACGTACGATCGAGCCGTACCAAGGTGCGTTCGCGCTCCCAGGTGGCTTCCTGGCACACGTCGAGGAGGACCTCGACACGGCGGCACGGCGGGAGCTCGCCGAGGAGGCTGGCATCGAAGCCGGGAGCCTGTATCTGGAACAGCTCGGCGTCTACGGCGAGCCCGGCCGTGACCCGCGGGGGCGGGTTGTCTCGGTGGCCTACCTCGCTGTGGCGCCGCGGTTGCCGGAACCGGTCGCAGGATCGGACGCCGCGGATGCGAGCTGGCAACCGACGAACCGAGTCCTCTCAGGCGAGTTGGTTCTCGCTTTCGACCATCGTCGAATCATCACGGACGGCGTCGAACGCGCGCGGGTCAAGCTCGAGAACTCAGCACTTGCCACCGCCTTCTGCGATCCCGCCTTCACCATCGGTGATCTCCAGGAGGTGTACGAGGCGGTCTGGGGGACGCCACTCGACCCCAGGAATTTCTACCGAAAGGTCCAGAAAACCAGCGGGTTCATCGTTCCGGTGGGCGGGGAGCAACGGACCACTGTCGGGCGGCCCGCCCGCCTGTTCCGAGCAGGCCTCAGCTCCGTCCTCTCACCACCGATCACCCGGCCCGTCGCCCCTGCGGCAGATGCCGCCGACACGCACCCGGAAAAGGAGGGATGAGCGTGGCGAACACCCGGCCGATCGTCGTCCTGACGGCTCTCGACCTGGAGTACCAGGCAGTTCATGAACATCTGGTAGACGCGCGGCTGCACCGCCATCCGCAGGGAACCCGTTTCGAGGTCGGCCGATTGGCCGGCGGCCAATGCCGTGTGGCGCTGGCGCACGTCGGCGTAGGCAATCAGTCGGCAGCGGTGCTCGCCGAACGCGCCATCGCCGAGTTTGCACCGGCGGCTTTGCTCTTCGTCGGCGTCGCCGGCGGCCTTCATCGCCATATCGCACTCGGTGACGTCGTCGTGGGCACTCACGTCTACGCCTTCCACGGCGCCACCAGCGAGGACGAAGGGCTCTGGGGGCGACCCCGCACGTGGCCGCTCTCGCACCGCGCCGAACAGATCGCACGCCACCTGTCTCGGACAAGAAGCTGGGCCCGGCCGCCAGTCAACTCCCTCCCACAGGTGCACTTCGGGCCGATCGCGGCGGGCGAGGTGGTGTTGAACTCCACCGTGTCGGCCCTGGCCCGTTGGCTTCACGACCACTACAACGACGCACTCGCCATCGAGATGGAAGGCGCGGGAGCCAGCCAGGCCGGGCTACTGAACAGCTCCCTGCCCGTGATCGTGATCCGTGGCGTCAGCGACCACGCCGACGGCACCAAGGAGTCGACCGACCGCCACCTGTGGCAGCAGCGAGCCGTGGCGAATGCGGCCTCGTTTGCCGTGGCGCTCGCCGAGGAACTGGCCGTGGACATCGGAAAGGCCGATACCGCGGAAACGAGGATCGGGAGGAGATCCACCATGCAGGTACCGAACCAGAACATCCGCAACACCGCGTCGGGGAACGCCCGAGTTGGTGTGCAGGCCGGAGCCGTGCACGGGGGCGTGACCATCGGGGCGACCGGTGAGCAAGTCCCGGCGGACCTGTCGGCGGCGCTTGTCGGCTTCCGCAACGACCTGCAGAACGCACGCAGCGCCGGAACCGTGGACGAGGACACCTACGCGGCCGCCGAAGCCGAGCTCGCCGCAGCTGACGAGGCACTCCAGACGGATTCACCAGCGACCCGCCGAGCGCTGCTGGTCGCCCTCAAGAAGGTCCGTGGGCTGATCGGTGACGTGGCCGATCTCACCACGAAGATCGGGGTGGCCATCGCCATCGCGCAGGGATTGTCGTGACCGATGACTGGGGCTTCTCCTCCGGGTCGGGCTTCCAGCCCGGCCCAGTTTCGTCCTCCAACATCGCCGACGGTTTCTCTCAGGTCGGAGTCCAGGCTGGTGTCGTCCACGGCGACGTCAACCAGTACACGGTCGCCCCTAATGCGAGTCCGGAGGAGAAGTTCGAGGTCGGTGTCCGCCACCTGGACGGGCGCATGGCCGACCAGGCACGCCAGCTCATGCGCGAGTTCGTGGTCAGCTCCGCCAAGTCCGACCGAGTGCGTTTCCACTGGCTGCTGGCACTGGTCAGCGGACGATCGAGGAACGAACTGTCAGCCGACGAGTCCAGGCAGCTACGTGACTTACAGGAAGATCAACCTGAGCAGGACGATGATCCCTGGGCGCAAAGCCTGCGTGCGGTGCTCCTGCTGCTGGAGGCGACCGAAGGTAGGAACACCGACGTCACGGTGGCACTCAAGGAGCTCGACGCCCTGCCCGACCCGCAGAAGGGCATGATTCTCCGTCACACGGAACAGTTCCTCGAGGGTCCGCTCGAGGACGAGGTATGGCAGCGCGCCATCGTTCAGGCCCGCAACGAGCAGAAGATTAACGCACGCACCGACCGGGTGAAGAAATTCTTCCATCCGGACCCGGTCGCACCGCGCACGCGCCCTCCACATCCAGTCGACATCTCCAAACAGACTCGCCTACGTGCCGTAGTTTCTGCGGTGTTCCTCGCCGCCTGGTCGGTACACGTCGCCGTGCGCCTGACGGCTGCCGGAAAAGCCTGGACGATGCTCGGGTGCACACTGGTTCTCACCATCGGTGCACTCGCCGTCCGACACGGAGCGACCTGGAAGATTGAGTACATCGACACCGCGGACGAAGTCGGTTCCCTGCAGCCCTCCGGAGCGTTTGCGAAGAAAATCGACCACGATCTCAAGAACCGCGTCGCCACGAACCCGCCGAGTGGTATCGCCCCCGCCGAGTGGCTTCAGTGGACGGCCAGGACCCGACGCAGCATCGCCAACGAGATCATCAACCTCTACTGGGAACGTTGGATCGGCGCCGATCGTGTCGCGTGGCTGCTACAGCATGAAGCATGGCAGATGCAGATGCAGAGGATGTGGAGGGGAGGAACCAACCTGTCCTACACAAGAGCACAGCGTGCCGTGCCGGGCCTCGGTGCGTACGGGCTGGTCGGGATCGCCGTACTGGCGGGCGGAAGTCTGTGGACGCTGGTCGCCACAGCCGGAGTCGAGGTTCTCCTGGCCCTCGAGACAGCGCTCTTCGTCACCGCCGCGGCCTACATCCATGTTCTCGCCCGACTGGAGAAAGAATGCGAGAAGCGACGATTCGCCGCCGAGCATGATCAGTACGAAAAGGTCAGGGCGTCACGAGAGGCAGGATTCGAGCGGTGGAAGGCCTACCTGGCAGACCGGCCGGACGATCAGGAGATGGCACGGTGGCTCGACTGCGACCGCAGAATAATCCTCGACCGGGCGCTGCACCATTACCGACTGACAGCGAGCAACGTCATCGCCCACGCCTTCATCGAGACACAGGCCGCATCAAGTAAACGAGGGCGAGTCCACCGAGGTCCGTTGCGCTACAAGAAATACCAGATCTCCGTTTTTCTCCTCACCGCCGACGGAGTCCGCAACTTCGTGTCGGTACTGGACTTCGATACAGGAGATTTCTCCGATAAGGGGCGTCTGAACTACCGCTTCGACTCGGTCGCCTTCATTCGCGTCAACCGGGACGCCAGGAACGTACAGAAAGTCGAAATAGTCCTCGTTAACGGCCAGATACTCCCGATACAGATGACAGAAACCGCACCGGAGGAGATCACCGCGGACGAGACGACCGAGCTGGTGGCCGACCTCACGCAGGACGCCAGCGGACTGCAGCACACCATTCACGTCCTCGAAGGAATCGCCGCCGAGGGCAGGAGATGGTTCCGGCGGACAGCGTCCGGCTGGTGACATAATCTCGCCGATGAGGAACGACCGTGATGGATAGGCGCTGCCGGGGTCTGTAGGTGCCTGTGGCCGCCGGGTCGTAACGAGATATCGGGCTTTCCGGCATGGAAACCACGTCTGTGGCCGCAAGAAGATCGCGAAATCGATTCCGTCGGAGCATCAGCTGCCGTTCTCGACCTGGAGCCTGTCGAAAATGGCGAGTTCCTGGTCGCCAAGGAGTGATTGACGACATCAGCCAGGATGGCGTGTCGTTTCTACGCCATCGCCGACGAGCAGGTCACTCCGGTGCCCGCCGAGCCGACGGCGGTGTTCTGCCTGTACGAGTTCGGTCCGCTCAACCTCCAACCCCGCCCGGACGGAACGTGTGATCCCGGTTCGGGAGACCGGCTCAGACCGGGGTATAGAAGACGCGGATCACCTTGGCGTTGAGGTCGCACCACACCGTCGACCTCCCCCCGATGCTGACCACCGTACCTTTGTGACGGTAAACGCTGTGATCGTCGAGCCTTTCACAGTCGACGGAAGCGAAGAAGTCGTCGCTCCCCCCACCTCGGCACACGACATGTGCTCCCTTGTGCCCTCCGCTGCCCTCGTCATCCTCGACGGTGCAGGAGAGGTGCGCCGAAGCAGTCGCCTGTGTCCGCGACGCGGTCGCGGTCGGCGCGGGAAGCAGAGTAGCGGTGGTGATCCCGGCCGCGGTGCTGCCGTTCGGGGTGGTCGCCAGCCCGCTCTTGGGACGGGTCAGACTGTCCAGATATCCCCATGCGAGCACGCTCAGCACGGCCAACGCACTAGCAACGATGAGGCTCACAAGGGCAACCAGGTAACGCCTCAAACCCGCACCGTCGGCGCGGCGCGGCGGGTCGCTAACGGGGCCGCTGGTCGGGAACTTCGGGCCGAGGCTGGTGCCGGGGGACGCGGACGTGACGGGGGGTATGAGCGTGTTGGGGAAGGCGGGCTCGGTGAGGGGTTTAGCGCGTCCTTTCACCGTGGCGGTGATGCTGTCTAGCAGCCGGGCGCGGGCGGTGTCGGCGTCCAGGCCGTAGAGGTCGAAAGAGACGACCGCGCCGAGGAGGGTGGGGCGGGGGCAGTCCTGAATGCGGATCGGGATGACTTTGCGGGCCTGTCCGTGGGGGTCGGCGCGGAACGCGGCCTCCCATTCCACGCGCCCGTAGACCGAGGTGAGGTAGGCGTGGGAGAGGACCGCGATGACTTTGCGGCTGCCGCGTACTCCGTCTTCCATGCGGCCCATCCAATGATCGCCGGGGACGATGTCCCATGCCTGGATCAGCACCTGGTAGCCGGCCTCTTCGAGCTGCCAGGCGATCCACTCCGCCCAGGCGCGATCGGAGGCGGTGTAGGAGACGAAGAAATCCCAGCTGGCTCCGTGCTCCCGCGCGCTCACAGTAGGTCAGATTGCCACAAGCCGCCACCAGTCCGGTGCACGGCCTGTCCACCCGGCGGCGGTGTCTGCGGGCGTCGCTGAACTGGACGGCCCCAACCCTCGTGCTCGACGGGATCTTCAAGCGATGAAGGCCGATGCCGGGCAGTGACCACCGATCGGGCATCGGCAGGTCCGCGGGTTGTCTGTCAGCTGGTGTACGGGTTCCTCATGGTCATCGGCGTGCGTGCGATGTCGAGCGCCGGCTGCGGGAAGCGGGGCCGGCCGTGAGCCATTCCCGTCGGCCCAGGGGTGGATGGACACCAGGTGCAGATGTGCCATGGCCGCGCGCGCCAGCAGGTGGGTGCCATCATCGGCGTTGAGCCAGTCGACGAGTTCCCCCATCAGCGCGGGGACGGTGTCGGCGTCCGGGGCCGTGTAGGCGGCCGACGCGGACCGAAAGCTCAGGAGCGCCTGGCGTTCGTGTTGCCGGCGTAGCCAGCCCGGCGGACCTTCGCATGGGCGGGTTCGATGGACACGGTCGGGCCGGTGACCTGCAGGTTCAGGTTCGCATTAGTGCTGGTTGGGTGCACAAATCAGCCTTCTTACCTGAGACTTTACACATCAAGATCCACCTGGTGTGGGTCGGGAAGCCCTACACCGTAGGGGAATAATCACCTCCTGCAAGCACACCCCACCGGACCCCCGCAGGCCGGCGACCTGCGGCTTCATCCTAGAACCGGCCGTCCGTACCGACGCACAGCGCGCAGACACCTGATAACTTTCGCATTTTTACCAGCCGTAGAAGATCTCGCGGAGGGCTGTGCGACCAGCCCCGAACGCACGCCACTCGCGGCTTCGCAGCCCCGACCAGCCGCCCTGCCGGGCCCTGACCCAATGCCGTACGAGCATGGTCTGACCGGACCCGTACCGGTGGCACACTGTCCGGTTGAACAAAGGGGGGCAACACGCACAGCACCAGCGGTAGCAGCGCGGGCTGGGACTTCTTCGTCTCCTACGCCCAACCCGACCGGCCGTGGGCCGAGTGGATCTCCTGGCAACTCGGAAGGCGCCGACTACAGCGCCTCGGCGGCTTGAGGAACGTTATGGTCCGGTTGTGGACTACGCCGCTGGCCTGCTGGCGCAGAACCGGCTCCTCACCGACCTGCTCCGCGAGGCCGATCTGTCAATGCCTGTTCCGACCTGCCCGGGCTGGGATCTGACCCAGCTCATGCGCCACGTCGGGCGCTTTGACCGGTGGGCGGCCGTGATGGTTCGGACCCGGGCCCTTGAGGTTCTCGACCCGCGCACGATCGAGGGCGGCAAGCCGCCGGCGAACCGCGGCGGCGCGCTCGCCTGGCTTCAGGAGAGCCCGCGGCTGCTGCTGGAGGCCGTCGCCGTCGATCCGGACGTGCCGGTATGGACGTTCATCGGCCCGCGGCCGGCGCGCTGGTGGGTCCGGCGGCGGATGCACGAGGCGATGATCCACCGTGTGGACGCCGCGCTCGCGCTGGGAGTCGGGCACCCACTTGAGGCCGCGTTCGCCGCCGACGGGATCTCGGAGTGGCTCGGCCTGCTCGCCGCGCGGCCCGGCGCCGCGATTCTTCCGGACGGGGCCACTGTCCACCTGCACGCCACCGACGAGGGTCTCGGCATCCAAGGGGAGTGGGCGATCCGCGGCGGCGCGGACGGGATCGGTTGGGAGCACGCTCATGAGAAGGGCGACGTAGCGGTGCGTGGCACAGCCGCCGACCTGCTGCTCGCGCTGCTGCGCCGGATCCCTGGCGGTGACGGCAGGCTGGAGGTCCTCGGCGAGCAGGAGCGCTGGACAAGCTGGCTCGCGAACACCAGTTTCTGACCGTTCGACAGCACGCCGTGGTGGCCGCGGGGCGCAGCCAGTAACGCAGCCACCGCGCGTTGCTACCTGGCTCGGGCGCCGTATTGGAGAACGATCGACGGGCGATTTCCCCGTCGCCGTCGTGTCGCAGCCGGGCGGGCCATCACCCGCTTCGCTGAATGGCCACGCCGGCGACGTCCAACCCGCCCTCGATCTCCTAGATCAACTCCGGCAGGCAGCTACGTTCAGTAGCCGGCAAGGACCATGAATCGACGCGAGACCACGCGACGCCTGCTCATCTATCCCGCGAAGCCCTCCAGATCGACGATCTGTCGGCCTGGCTCCACCTCCAGACTGCCGGCGCCACCGACGACGATGAGCCTCGTAGCCGGATGCCGTTCCATCGCCGTGAGCACGGCGCGGGCGGCGGCGGGTCGCGGCGATGGTGTTCGCGGTCCTCGCCGCGCCTGGCCGGGCCGAGGTACTGGGGACCCGAAGATCTACGTGACCGACCGTTCGGGAAACAAGGTGTCGGTGGTGGACGCCGGCAGCAACGCTGTCGTCGGCACCATTCCCGTCACCGCGCCGTACGAGATCGCCACCACCAGCTCACCCACCCCCGGGCCTATGTCACCAGCTTTGACACGGGGACCGTTACGATGATCGACACAACCCGGGACGTCATCATCGGAACCATCCAGGTCGGCGGCCAGCCCACCGGGTGGCGATCTCCAACGACCTCAGGCGTGCCTACGTCACCAACTACGCGACGCCCTTCGTGTCCGTGATCGACACGGCGACGAAACCCGTCGTCGCCACCATCCGGGTCGACGCGACTTCGATGGACATCGCCATCCTGGATGCCAGGACCTACCACGTCCGGCAACGCCTGCTCAGTTTTCGCTCGGCACCGACACGGTGGAGCGCGGCGAGCGTCCCGTCGTCAGTTCCGTACGACTGGCGTCTTCGCCGGCGAGCCGGCTCTGGGTGAGCGCGCCAAGGAAATCGCGCACGAGGCTTGGGGCGACGGGGACCGCCGCAGCATGTGATCGTCGTCGGCACCGGCCCGTGGTGGCGGTCGCCAACCGCACGGACGACCACCACCGGCAGTGCGTCGACCTGCTCCAGAAGACTCGCGATGTCCCGGACGAATGTGGCCCCCTCTGCCGCCCCAGGCCCCGGCGGAGCTCTGGGACCAGCCAGATGAACGACGACCAGAACGCTGACCCCGACGCGCTCCGCGACGCCGTCATCGGGCCGAGCCACACCCACTGTTGGGGTCCGGGCGCGCCGCTCGGCGTCCGCCAGCACAACGACACACTCACCACACCAACCCCTAGAAGGATCGAGCACGTGGCGATTGTGAAAAATTGTCCTCATGGAAGTATCTGACCCGGCGCGGTACCAACCTTGGGGAGATCAGGATGGTCCCGACGACGGCGACGAGGCGCCACGCAGCGGGAATCGGGCGAGATCATGGTGGGCTCTGTCGGCGGTGACCAGCGTCGTCGTGCTGGTGATCGCGGTGGTGGCGGTCGCAGCCCCGGGTACCTCCGTTCGCAAGAGCACCCCCGTCTCCGCATCGCCATTTGACCCTGACGAAATCGATGCCGCCAGACCAACCCGCCTACGTGCCGACGACCACGGCAACTACGCAGTTCTGGCCTGGCGAAACGGTGCACGACGCACCGACCTGATAATGCAGCCCGCCACTGCTGCTGCTCTGGGCGAGGTTCAGGCACTGCGCGACGAAACGACCTTCACGATTGTCAAACTCGACGCCGTCCAGGGCCGCTGCTTCCGGGTCGGCCACCGGTTCGGCGTCGATGCCTCCACAGGGAAGTCAGTCGTGGCCTGGTCGAAATTCACCTGCATCCGCGGTGCGGCACCGCCGTCGTCCTGATTTCGCCCATCAGGGCTGCCCACACGGGCCCGGGGATGATCTCGGTGTCACCGGTGTCAAGAGGGAGCCGCGCGGCCGCACCGGCGTCGGAGGTACCGGCTCCGCCGGTCAGCTGTCGCCCAGGGTCAGGTCGCCGGAGGTCCACCCGAACCGTTCGGCCAGGAAGCGGCTCTCAGCAGGACCACGGAGGTGTCGTACTGCAGCGGCTGCACCGGCTGCGAACCGAAGGCAGAACCCTCGACGGGCGCCCCGGCCATGGCCACCGACCACGCTGACCTCGCGAGGTCGGGGGTCGTCCCATTAGCGGCGCGCGCCCTGAGCGGCGGCCCGCTCGGCTCAGACTTCCCGACAGCCCACCGCGGCCCGCACCACTCGAGCGTATCGAGTGGTCATCATCGTCTGTGCCCCTCGGCCCGCGGATCCGGCGAGTCGCGGCAGGAGTCCGTTCGGCCGACTGAAGGCCGTGATGCCCAGCCAGACCGCGTCGCCGGCGTCACGTTCCACGACGAAAGCCTCCTCACCATCCTCCGGATGGTCAGGCAGGGTCCCGTAGGCGAATCCCCCGCGCTACTGTAACCGCTGGACGACGCGATGGTGGAACCTCCGGTCTCGGCCGACGGAAATCATTGGCCGCCTGCGATCGGACCGGGCAGTCTGTGCTCGTGGTCGTTCTCCAGTTCCCCGAGAACCGCACTGTGGGCACGATCGATTGGATTGGCGCCTCCTACGACCACCTGGGGCCGCTGCCGGCACGCGGTGACGTGGAAGTACCGGACGGCGGGGAGGTGACCCTGGATATCCGCCCCCACCGCGGAGCTGGATGGCCACGGTGACAGAACCTTCGAATCAGCCTCGGTCAGCCGCTCTCCGGTCGACGTTCACTTTCTCGATCAGCTGCCCTCCGACAGCATCACCATGCTGACGATCATGTATCCGGTTCAGCCCGGGTCGCTGTCCGCGCTGAGCGCACAGCTCGCTGCTGACACCGTGCCTCGTGATCAGCAGAAAGCCGCCGTTCCGGATCGGGCACCCCGACCTCCTTGCGGAGGTCGAGGGCCCGCGCCCGGGTTTCGGGGCAGATGAGGCCGAGGCGCCGGCGCGTCCCCTCGGTCAACTGCCGTTACACCCGCACCACGGGGTTCAGCGACCGACCGGGGTTCTGGAACACCATGGCGATCTGCTTGCCCCGGCTCTCCGCCCGCTCCTTGAGGAGATCCCGGCCCTGGAACACCACCTGGCCCGAGCATCCGGACCGAGCGATGATCAGACCCGTGATCGCACGTGCCATCACCGACTTGCCGGACCCGGACTCCCCACCACACCCAGGGCCTGGGCGTGGTGAGGGTCCAGGGACACGTCGTCGACCGCGCGCACGACGCCACGCGGTGTGCCGATGTAGGCGCGAAGGTTGCGCGCCTCCGGGGCAGGCTCAGCATTCATGGGTCACGGCTACCTTTCATCCGGGTAGCGACCGACTACTGCTGGAGCCGCGGGGTGACGGCTACGGCTGGATCCACAGTTTCTCGGGCAGCAGGGAACCGAGGCCGTACTGCGCGAGGCCGCCGACGTTCTT
>NZ_JALKFY010000664.1:0-12444 GCF_023242985.1 Frankia sp. Mgl5
CCTGCACGGCAGGCACCCGCTCACGTTCCAGCGATCTACAAACCCTCAACATCACCAGCTACTGGCGGATTTAGGTCAGACGGCGCAGGTTAGCGGGGCCGCCGGGTGCGCGGGATGTCGCCGGGCTCGGGTGGACGCGATGAGCAGCGCGGTCCTGACGTTGGTGAGCGCGGTGAGCCCGCCTCCAGCGAAGACGAACAGTGGCTGCGCGCCCCAGGCAGTGCGTACACGGGCCATGTAGACGTCGGCGGTGGCCTCCAGCCGGGTAGCAGCCAGGGAGCGCGCGCCGCGCCGGCGACGAGCTGAACCGCACCAGAGCGGATCCGCCGGGTCGAACGGTGGTATCGCCGCCGAGGCGGGACGCCTGAGGTCGACTCGGTCCGCGCGCGAGGCGCGGGCCTCCCGCGATTTCTTGATCAAGACGACCGAATGCATTGACTCACCTGACCCTTCGCCGCATTCTGAACAAATGTTCAGAACAGATGTTCAGGACGTGCCGACAGTAACCGAGTCATTCGACGTGGCGGTGATCGGTGGTGGTCCGGCCGGCATGGCGACGGCGCTTCGGCTGCAGACCGCCGGCCTGTCGACGGTGGTACTCGAGGCGCACGGCCATGCCGGCGGCTGCGCGGGCTACTTCCGAAAGCGCGGATTCTCCTTCGACGTGGGTGCCACCACGCTCGTCGACTTCGCGCCGGGCGGCGTCGGCTTCGAGTTGCTGCAGAGCGTCGGAATGAACCCGTTGGACGCCTGCGAGTTACCGGGTTACGTGGCCCACCTGCCCGATCGCGAGGTCGTGCTGCACCGCGATCCGGCGCTGTGGCACGCCGAGCGTCGGCGCATGCTCGGCGACACCGGCCGGCATCGGCGACTGTGGTCCCTGCTCGACCGGTTGGCGCAGACGTTCTGGCGGGCGAGCCGGTCAGGGGTGCGCCTCCCGGTACGCCGGCCGGCGGACGCGCTGCACGACCTGCGGGCGCTCGGTCCGGCCGGCGTCCCACTCGCCCGCTATCTGAACTGGACGCTCGGGGACGCACTGCGCCGCTACGAGTTGCGCGACGACCCGGCTCTCGTCGGACTACTGGCGATGCTCGTCGAGGACACAGTGCACGCGACCGTCGACGACGCGCCGCTGATCAACGCGGCGCTCGGCGTGACGATCCGGGGCGCCGGCCTGAGCCGACACGCCGGGGGGATGCACGGCTTCTGGCGGGCGCTCGTCACGCACTACCGGGGGTTGGGAGGCCGGCTGCGCACCGGGTGTGCGGTCTCGCGGATTGACGGCGAGCCGGGCGCCTACCGGGTGTCGACTCGCCGAGGCGCGATCGGTGCCCGCCGGATCGTGGCCGCGGTACCCGCCGCCACGACTGCCGCGATCTGCGCCGGGCTCCCGGTGGCCGACCGGCTGCGGGCATACCTGGAACGCGACGCGCAGGCGCTCGGTGGCGCGTGCGTCGTCTTCCTCGGAGTACCCGAGGACGAGGTGCGTGGGCAGAAGTTCACGCACCATCAGTTCCTGCAGTCGTACGATCGCCCGCTGGGCGAGGGAAACAACATGTTCGTTTCCGTCTCCGAACCCGGGGACACCCTCAGCGCGCCGCCGGGGCACCGCGCCGTCATGATCTCCACCCACACCGAGCTGTCCGAATGGGTGGGACTCGACGACCTCGAATACGAGCAGCGCAAGAAATGGATCGGCGAGCTGCTCGTCGGGTGTGCCCGCCGCGCCTACCCGTCGTTGGGGGAGCGAGCGGTGTTCGCGGCGACGGGCACGCCGCGCAGCTACGAACGGTTCGGCTTCCGCCCGGCCGGCGCCGTCGGGGGCGTCCGCCAGCACCTTCGCAACACCAATCAGCACGCCGTTCCGCACGACCTCGGCGGCCCCGGGCTCTGGTTGGTCGGAGACTCGACCTGGCCGGGTCTGGGCACGGTGGCCTGCGTGCTGGGCAGTCGCATCGTCGCGGAGGGAATGCTGCGCGAGGGGGGATTCAACCGATGACCTCCCTGGACCCGCCCCATCCGCCCGGTCCGCTCAGCCCGTCCCGTCCGCCCGGTCCTCCCGGTCCTCCCGCACTGGCCGACCTGGGTGCCGATCTGCTCGTCACCACCCGCCGGCAGCGGTGGATCGCGCTCGCCCGCCCGTTCGTCGGCGTGCTGTGTTTCGCGGCGGCGGCGTGGGCAGGCTGGTGGTGGCTCACACCGGTGATCGTCTTCGGCATCTTCGTCGCGGTCGTCACGGTCACCCACGACGTGGTGCACGGCACGCTCGGCCTGTCCGGGCCGGCCACCGATCGAGCACTGTTCGCCATGGGGCTCGTCCTCCTCGAGAGCGGGCACGCCTACCGCGCCACGCACACCCGCCACCACCAGCTCTTCCCGCACCCCGATGATCCGGAGGGACATCCCGCCGAGCTGTCGCTGCTCGGCGCCGTGGGCTACGGCCCGGTGTTCCTGCCACGACTGTGGTGGTGGTCCTACCTGCGGGGGCACGACCGCGGCTGGCTGCTCGCCGAAGCCGCCGCGCCCGTCGGGGCGCTCGCGGGGGGCATCCTGGTGTGGCCGTACACCTCGGCCGTGCTGGTATATGCGCTGATGGCGATCGTCGGGAGCTGGGTGTACCCGCTCCTGACGGTGTACCTGCCGCACCACGACTACGGCGACACACCCCTGACACAGACCCGGACCCTGCGCGGGAGGATCATCCCCGCTGTGTTCCTAGAGCTCACCTACCATCTCGAACACCATCTCTACCCCCAGGTGCCCAGCCACCATCTCGCGGCGCTCGCCCGTCGACTCGAGGGCTACCTCGCCGCCAACGGCGTTCGGCCGATACGCGTTGTCTGACACCCGCGGCCGGATCCTCGACGCCACCCTGGCCTGCCTCGTGCGGCACGGTTATGCCGGCACAACCGCACGGGCGATCGCTCAGGCCGGCGGATTCGCCCCCGGCGTTCTCTACTACCACTTCGCCGATCTGGACGACGTCCTGGTCGCAGCCCTTACCCACACCTGTGAGGCGCGCGCCCAGCGGTACCGGGACGAACTGTCCGGTGTGGACCGGGCCGGGCGCGCGGTGGAGATACTTCGCGGGCTCTACCTCGAAGACACCGAGGTCGGGCACATCTCCGCGGTCCAGGAGCTGTATGCCGGAGCGCGGCCGGGGTCGCGGCTGGCCACCCAGCTGACGCTGGAGACCCGGCACTGGGAGGCGCTGGCCGCCGAGGTGCTCACCACGCTGCTGAGCGGCAAGCCGTTCGCCAACCTGGTGCGCATGCCCGTACTCGCCAATGCGGCCGTCGCGTTCTACCTCGGCGCGGAGACGCTCGCCCACCTCGACGAGGACTCCTCGAAAGTGATGGAGTTCTTCGACCAGGCCGCGAAGCTCGCCGTGTACTTCGACAGAATTCCACGGCTGCGACGAAGCACCCCTGGATAAACCCCGGAATGGGTCCGGTCGTGTCGGACGATCGGGTCGAGCGGCCTGGTCACCTGCTCGACGCTGGCCGCTCCGATCGGCTGGGTCGCCGGGCAACTCATCGGCGCCGGGCCCCTCGCCCTGTCAAAGCAGGTGCAGTCGTGAGGTCGGACCCGCCTGGCGTGGGGCGGCTTCAGTCGTCGCGCCCGGCGCCGCCGTCGCAGGTCGAACTGGCCAAGACGTGTCCGGCGAAATCGGGGCGACGGGTGGGGTTCGGGTCCGGAAGAATCGCGAGGTGCTCCTCGCCGTGTCGACGACCCACCGTCCCGCCACCGATCTGGGGTTCCTGCTCCACAAGCATCCGGACAAGGCGCAGCGGTTCGATACCGCCGCCGGCAGCGCGCACGTCTTCTACCCGGAGGCGACCGAAGAGCGTTGCACCGCGGCGCTGTTGCTGGAGATCGACCCCGTCGGGCTGGTGCGTGGCAAGCAGGCAGACACCGCGGGCAGGCGCGGCGGTGGGGGCGGGGCGGACGCGGCCCAGTACGTCGACGACCGGTCGTACGCGGCGTCCAGTCTGCTCGCGGTCGCGATGGCGGCGGTGTTCTCGACGGCGATGGCGGGACGCTGCAAGGCCCGGCCGGAGCTGGCCGCGACCGCGTTGCCGCTGGAGATCAGGCTGCCGTCGCTGCCCTGCCGGGCCGGCGGCGCCGATCTCGCCAGGCGGCTGTTCGAACCGTTGGGGTGGCAGGTCGCGGCGGTCCCGCTCCCGCTGGACCCGCGGTTCCCGGAGTGGGGCGACGCACCACACCACGATGTCACGCTCACCGGGACTCTCCGGCTCGCCGACGCGCTCACCCAGGTCTACGTCCTGCTGCCGGTCCTCGACGACGCGAAGCACTACTACGTCGGACGGGACGAGATCGACAAACTCGTCCGCGAGGGGGCCGGCTGGCTGCCGGGACATCCGGAGCGACAACTGATCGCCAGGCGCTATCTCGCTCACCGCCGAGCCCTGGCCACCGCGGCGCTCACCCAGCTCGCGGCAGTCGACGACCTCGCGGCCGACAGCCTCGGCACCGGCTTCGAGCCCGGCCTGGTCGCGACCGAGGTGGAAGTGGCCGAGGTGGACGACGCCGACTCGGGCGCCACGGCTACCGGCAGCTCGGACGCGCCCCCGTCCGATGAGGGCGTCGAGGGCGTCGAGGGCACAATCGGCGAAGTCGGCGGGGCGCGGCCGCCGTCGTTGGCGGAGTTGCGGCGGCGGGCGATCCTCACGTTGCTGCGCGCCTCGGAGGCGCACCGTGTCGCCGACGTCGGGTGCGGCGACGGCAAGCTGGTCGCGAGACTGCTCGCCGAGCCGACCTGCACCGAGGTCATCGCGGTCGACGTCTCCCACCGCGCACTGGAACTCGCCGCGCGGCGGCTGCGGATCGAGCGGATGCCCGACCAGGTCCGCGCCCGGCTACGGCTGATCGTCTCGTCGCTGACCTACCGGGACAGCCGCCTCACCGGCCTGGACGCGATCGTGCTCTCCGAGGTCGTCGAGCACCTCGACCCGCCCCGGCTGCCCGCCCTCGCCGAGGTGGTGCTGGGCCACGCGCAGCCCCGCCTGGTGGTCGTCACCACGCCGAACATCGAGTACAACGTCCGGTACGAGGGCCTGCCGCCCGGTGCGCTGCGGCACCGCGACCACCGTTTCGAGTGGACGCGGGACGAGTTCGCCACCTGGGTCGGCGGCCTCGTCGCCCGGTACCCCTACACGGCCAGGCTCGGTGGAGTCGGCATCGACGATCCGGAGGTCGGTCAGCCCACGCAACTAGTGGTACTCGAACGGTTGCCGGCGGGAGAACACCGCGCGGTCGGAGAGCACCGGACGGTCGGAGAGCACCCAGCAGGGACGAGGGAAGACCGATGACCACACCGACAGGCGGCCGTCCCCTGCCGGGGGCCGACTTTCCGCAGGCGCCGCTGACCATTCCCGAGGTCTGCCTTGTCGTCCTCGTCGGCGTCACCGGGTCCGGGAAGTCGACCTTCGCCAGGACGCATTTCCGCCCGACGCAGGTGCTGTCCTCCGACGCCTGCCGGGGGCTCGTGGCGGACGACGAGAACGACCAGGCCGCGACCCCCGACGCGTTCGACGTCCTGCACTACATCGCCGGTAAGCGGCTCGCCGCCGGGCGGCTCACGGTCGTCGACGCGACGAACGTCCAGCGCGCGTCCCGCGCGTCCCTGATCGAGCTGGCCAGGTCGCACGACGTGCTGCCGGTCGTGATCGTCCTCGACGTGCCGGAGTCGGTCTGCCTGGCGCGCAACGCGACGCGACCCGACCGTGCCTTCGGCCCGCATGTCGTCCGCCGGCAGCAGGCCGAGCTGCGGCGCTCGCTGCGCGGCCTGGCCCGCGAGGGGTTCCGGCGGGTCCACGTCCTGCGCTCGGAGGCGGAGATCGCCACCGCGACGATCGAGTACACCCGGCTGCTGACCGACCGGCGCGACGTCGCCGGGCCGTTCGACGTGATCGGCGACGTCCACGGCTGCCGCGCCGAACTCGAGCAGCTCCTGACCAGGCTCGGCTACGCCCTGCGCCACGACGACGCGGGACGGGCGGTCGGCGCGAGCCACCCGGACGGTCGGCGCGCGGTCTTCGTCGGTGACCTGGTGGACCGCGGCCCGGACACGCCCGGCGTCCTGCGACTGGCGATGGGGATGGTCGCCGCGGGCGAGGCGTTCGCCGTCCCGGGCAATCACGAGAACAAGCTCGTCCGGGCGATGCGCGGAAGGAAGGTGACCATCGGCCACGGCCTCGCGGAATCGCTCAGGCAGCTCGGCGAGGAAAGCGACGACTTCCGCGCCGAGGTCGACCGGTTCTGCGACGGGCTGGTCTCACACCTGGTGTTCGACGAGGGCCGCCTGGTCGTCGCGCACGCCGGGCTGAAAGAGGCGTACCACGGACGGGCGTCGGGCCGGGTGCGGTCGTTCGCGCTCTACGGCGACACCACAGGTGAGACCGACGAGTACGGACTACCGGTCCGCTACCCGTGGGCACGGGACTACCGGGGCAAGGCGATGGTGGCCTACGGTCACACGCCCGTCCCCGAGCCCGAGTGGGTGAACAACACGATCTGCCTCGACACCGGCTGCGTCTTCGGTGGACGGCTGACCGCACTGCGGTATCCCGAGCGGGAACTGGTCTCCGTTCCGGCGGCGCAGGTCTACTTCGAGCCGATCCGCCCGATTGCCGGGGATGGTACGGGCCCCACGGGCCCCACGGGCCCCACGGGCCCCACGGGCCCGACGCCGGCCGAGTCGCCGCTCTCGGCCGAGCCGCCGCTCTCGACCGGGTCGCCGCCCGCAACCGGATCACTGGTGTCAGCCGAGGCGGTGCCGTCAGCCGAGGCGCTGCTCTCGTCATTCCCGCTGCTGTCACCGTCGGAGCGGGCGCCGTCGGCGCACACGGTCGCGGCGGTCGCGGCGGGCACGGGCCTGGAGATCCTGGACGTGACCGACGTACTCGGCCGGCGGATCGTGGAGACGAGGCACGGGGGCAGGGTGCAGGTGCGGGAGGAGAACGCCCTCGCCGCCCTGGAGGTGATGAGCCGCTTCGCGCTCGACCCGCGCTGGCTCGTCCACCTGCCACCAACGATGAGTCCGCCGCCCACCTCGAAGCTCCCTGGCCTGCTCGAACATCCGGCGGACGCCTTCGAGGCCTACCGGGCGGACGGCGTCGAGGACCTGCTGTGCGAGCAGAAGCACATGGGCTCCCGGGCAGTCGCCGTCGTCTGTCGGGACGAGGCGGTCGCGGCGGCCCGGTTCGGCGCCACCGACGGCACCACCGGCGCGGTGTTCACCCGGACCGGCCGGCCGTTCTTCGACCGCGATCGCACCGAAGCACTGCTCGCCCGGCTGCGGGCCGCGATGACCGCCAGCGGACTCTGGGCAGAGACGGGAGCCGGCTGGGCGGTGTTCGACGCGGAGATCATGCCGTGGAGCGCGAAGGCCCAGGACCTCATCCGCCGGCAGTACGCCGCCGCCGGAGCGGCCGCCCGCGCCGCGCTGCCAGTCGCCGTCGACGCGCTGACCCAGGCGTCGGCTCGCGGGGTCGACGTCGGTGACCTGCTGGACCGCACCCGCGGACGGGCCGCGAACGCCGACGCGTTCACCGCCGCCTACCAGCGCTACTGCTGGCCGGTGGACGGCCTCGACGGAGTCCGGTTCGCGCCGTTCATGCTGCTGGCGACGGGACCGGCGCCGCAGGACGCCGCGAGCGGCCCGGGTTGGGGCGGTTCATGGCCGGCCGGCACGACCCACGTGGGACGAGACCATCTCTGGCACCTCGGCGTCGCCGACCGGCTGGCGGCCGCCGAGCCGGACCTCATCGTCACCACGGAACGAATCCGGGTGGACGCGGGCGACCCGGCCTCGGCCGCCGCCGGGGTCGAGTGGTGGGAGGCACTGACCGCCGCCGGCGGCGAGGGAATGGTCGTCAAACCGCTGGCCGGGCTGGCCCAGGGGAAACGCGGTCTGGCCCAGGCCGGCGTGAAGGTGCGTGGCCGGGAGTACCTCCGCATCATCTACGGCCCCGACTACACCGAGCCCGCGAACCTGGAGCGGCTGCGTTCCCGCGGTCTGGGACGCAAGCGCTCGCTGGCGTTCCGGGAGTACGCCCTCGGGCTGGAAGCGCTGGAACGCGCAGCGGCCGGCGAACCCCTCTGGCGGGTCCACGAGTGCGTCTTCGCGGTGCTCGCGCTGGAGTCGGAGCCCGTCGACCCCCGGCTGTAGACGACCCCGCCGTCGCCGCGTACCCCTCGCAGCGCCTTCTTGGCCCGGGTGATCCGAGCCGCCATCGTGGGCGTCGGCACCAGGAAGGCCCGGGCGATCTGCTCGGTGCTCAGCCCGCCGACCAGCTTCAGGTCAGTGCCCCCGGGCATCCCGGGCCAGCATCGAATCCGGCGCTGACCAGCTGCTGGCGGACCGCATGTGGAGGCACATCAACCGTCGTGATGGTCCGATTCGTCCGGCGCCTCGGCAGGCAGGGCGAGCACGTCGACGTTGTACTCGGCCGATAGCCGCACGATGAGGTCGGCGTCGTGCCCCGGCGGCCAGAGCGCGAGGTAGAGCCCTTCGGCCCCACCCGGTGTGAACAGCATGAGCACGTCGGCCGGCCCGTCCAGGGCGAGGCACCGGTGCGGCCGGTCGCGGGGGACGAAGACGAGGTCTCCGGTGGCGGCGGTGAGGCGGCGTGAAGCGGTGTCGACCCGCATCCGGCCGTCGAGGACGACGAACGACCGATCCTCACCATGGTGTACGAGGTACGGCGCTTCGTCGCCGGGCAGCAGCTGGATCCGGAGCAGCCCGTAGGAGCCGCCGGTCGTCGCCGCGGTGGCGAGCGGGACGGGCGCCGGTCTGCCCGGGAGGACCGTCCGCGGTCCGCCCCGGGCGGTGCCGGAAGTGGTGTGGAACGGGCCCACCCGTTCAGCTCCCGCCTCGTCGCGGCCGGTTGTTGTCGCTCCACGGCAGGGTGGTGGCCGCCAGCGCGAGGCCGGCGATGACGGTAGCCGGGATGATCCAGTAGCCTTCCGTCACGGGCAGGCCCGGCCCGAGGAGAAGAGTCACGCCGGCGATGACGAGACCCGCGGCCACCGGTCTGGACAGCCCGCCGACCCGCCACCCGACGATCCCGAGCAGCGGAACTCCGATGATGAACGCGAAAGCGAGCGGTAGGGCGACGAGCGTCATGTCGGATTCGATCTCGTGCATGGTGTGGTGGTCGATGTTCGGTGCGACGAACAGCTCGATGTAGGCGTTCGCGGGCATCGTCACGAACCCGACCCAGACCAGCGCGTAGGCGGCCCGGGCCAGCCGGCCAGGCCCGAGGCGGCCCGCCAGAAGCGGCAGCCCCGCGGCGACCAGCACACCGCCTATGCCGAAGAGCAGGTGGGCAGCGGACCAGGTGGCCGCCTGCTCGGCCGCCTCGTTGTGCTCGAGCGGGTGCAGCAGGTTCCCCAGCGCGAACAGGACGCCGCCGGCACCGAGCAGGACCCGGCGCAGCGTGGCGTCATCCGACCACGCCGGCACGGCGGCCTCCGGGTGCCGCGCCGAGCGCGGCACCCGCGGCGCGCCAGCGAGAGGTTGTGATTCCAGTGTGGACATGGCTTCTCCTTCATGACTGGGGCGGCCGCGTGCCGCACCCTTCGCCAGGGCCGACTGTTGCCGACTACGCTGGCCGTTCGGCGGTGAATGGCCTGCGTGCGCCTTGCGTCCGGCTGGCGCCTGGCTGGCGCCTGGCCGGCGGTGGCGAATCGGGGAGGGTCGATCGGAGCGGTGAGCGGCTCCTCCCCCGTGCGGTTCGGTGTTCTCGGACCGACCATCGCCACCGCCGGCGACGGCTCCCCGCTGGAGCTCGGCCCGCGGCGGCGCCGGGAACTGATCACCCTCCTGTTGCTACGGCCCGGCGTCACCGTCACCGCGGACGCGCTGGCCGACGAGCTGTGGCAGGGTGAACCACCGCCCGCCGCGCGGTCCACGCTGCAGGCACACCTGTCCGCGCTGCGCCGGGTCCTGGAGCCGAAGGTCAGCCCGCCGTACCGGCTGCTCGTCACCCGGGGCTCCGGCTACGCCCTCGCGATCTCCCCCACCGATCTCGACACCGGGCACCTCGACGAGTTGCGGGCGCTGGCCAGGGGAGCCCTCGACGGTGGGGATCCGGGCGGCGCCCGCGCTCATCTGGAGCGTGCTCTCGCCCTCTGGCGGGGTGAGCCGTTCGCCGACCTGGAGGGCCACGCGGCAGCCGAGGCGGCGCGGGTGAAGCTGGCGGAGGACCAGATGGCCGTCCGGGCGGACCTTCTCGCCGTCCGGCTCGACCTGGGCGAACACGATGCGGTGATTGGTGAGCTGCGCGTCCTGACGGGCCAGCACCCGTTACGGGAGCGGCTACACGCCCAGCTCGCCACCGCCCTGTACCGCAGCGGCCGGCAGGCCGACGCGCTCACCGTGCTTCGTCAGGCACGGCAGACCCTCGCGAGCGATCTGGGTCTCGAGCCGGGGGCCGAGCTCCGGGAGCTGGAGACCGCGATCCTGCGGCAGGATGCCGGGCTGATCCGCCCCGGCATCCCCCGCCCTGGCATCCCCCGCACCGCATACCCCTGGGTCAGCTCGCCGGGCGCCGCTTCCGGCACGAGGCCGGCAGCCGCGACCGCCCCCGCGACCGCCCCTGCGGCCGCCGGCGGCCGGCTGCCGTTGCTTGGCCGAGACCGGGAACTCTCCGCCCTCGAACAGGCGTGGGAGCGGACCGCCACCGAGCAGGTAACCGGCGTGGCCCTGCTGTCCGGCGAGGCTGGCATCGGCAAGACCAGGCTGCTGGAGGAACTCGCCCGGCGGGTACCGGCGCAGGTCCGTTGGGGCCGCTGCACGCAGGTCTCCGGAGCCCCGGTCTACTGGCCCTGGCGGCAGCTGCTGCGTGGCCTCCCGGCGGAAGTGGTGGGCGCGTTCGGTGCGGGCCGGGACGGTGACGGTCCGGTCCGTTTCGAGGTCGCGCTGGCGATCGGCCGCCATCTGGCCGATCTCGCCTCCGCCGGTCCGGTGCTGGCGCTGCTCGAGGACCTCCACTGGGCCGACCCGGCCTCGATCGCGATGCTGGAGATCCTCGCCGGCGAATTGACGGACGTCCCTGTGCTGCTGGTCTGCAGCTTCCGCCCGGAGCGCGGCGGGAAGGCCATCCCAGGCGATCACGCCGATGACGGCGATCTCGGCGCCGCCGTCCCAGCAGGTGGGCGCGGCCAGTCGCCGCAGGACGGCGAGCCCCTCCGCCGGCTACTCGGCGTGCTCGCCCGTCACCCCGCCCTGACCAGGGTGGAGCTGGCCGGGCTCCCGCCGACGGACGTCGGCCGGCTCTTCGGCGCCGTGAGCGGGATGGCGCCCACCCCCGAACAGGCGGAGGCGGTCCGCCACCGCACCGCCGGCAATCCCTTCTTCGTCGTCGAGCTCGCCCGACTGGCGGCGACCACCTCTGTCGACCAGGCCGCGGCGGCCGGCACGCTGCCGACCGGGGTGCGGGACACCGTGCTCGCGAGGTTGGCCGCGATGCCCGCCGCAATGACGACCCTCCTCGCGGCGGCCGCCGTGGTCGGCCGCGAGGCGGCGTTGCCGGTGGTGACAGCCGCCGCCGGCATGACCCAGGCCGCCGCGCTCGACGCGGTGGACATCGCCGTCGCCGCCGGGCTGGCCGACGTGCCCGCCCCTGGCCGGCTGCGGTTCACCCACGACATCGTCCGGGAGGCCGTGCTGCTCGGTATGGGAACGGCCGAGCGTGCCCGCCTGGCCGGCCTCGTCGCCGACGCCCTGGTGGCCCACCAGGGAGCGTCGGTGCCAGCCGCGGTGCTCGCGCACCACCTCCGCACCGCCGCGGCCGGACATACCGACCTGCGCGCCGCACAGGCGCAGGTGACCGCGGCGCGGGCCGCGCTCGCGCAGTTCGCGTTCGAGGACGCGGCGACGCTCGCCGGCCATGGTCTCGACCTCGTCCCCGGGGACCATCCTGACCTGCTGGTCGACCTGATGGTGATCCGCGGCGAGGCGCTGCGTCGGTCCGCCGACTTCGCGGAGGCACAGCAGGTGCTCACCGAGGCCGCCCGGATCGCCACGGCGAACGGCGACACCGTCCGCGCGGGACTCGCGACCCTGACCCGCGCCGGCGACGTGGTCGGCGGCTACAGCTCCCTGTTCTACGTCCCCGTGCCGGGCCTGATCGCCGATCTGGATGCCGCGGCGGCCGCGCTGCCCGCGACCGAACAGGACCTCCGCTTCCGGCTGCTCACCGCGGCGGCCGTCCGCGCGTGCTACGGGGAGCCGGAAGCGGCGAGCCGTCTCATCCAGCGGGCAGCCGAAGTGCTCGCCGGTCAGCGCGCGGCCCGACCCGGGACGACCGATGAACCAGCCGGTCTGCTGATCGCCCGGCGGAACCCGTCAACCTGATCGAGGCAAGATCTTGTAGGAACTACTGAGCTGGTCGTTCCGTGTCGGCGGTTGGCTGG
>NZ_JALKFY010000665.1:0-12350 GCF_023242985.1 Frankia sp. Mgl5
CCACCCGACCAGGATCCGGATCATAAAGACCCGCCACATCCCAACCCCGATCCACCGGAAACTCCGACACCGCGTCGTGCCCGCCGGAGACGACGTCCCACAGCTGCTCCGGGGACGACACCCCGCCCGGGAAACGGCAGGCCATTCCCACGATCGCGATCGGCTCGCGATCGGCCTCCTCCAGCTCGCGCACCCGCTGGGTGGCCTGACGAAGCTCGGCTGTCGCCTGCTTCAGAAAATGGCGCAGCCGGTCCTCGTTCGACATGCGAGCTTCCTCCTGGCCCTCGGGCATCAATGCGGTGTCCTGGGATGGCTGGGAACTCAGGAAAAACCGAACTCCTTGCCGAGCAGATCGAACATCTCCTCGTCACTCGCCTCGTCCAGCCCGGCGGACCCGGCCCCGGCGAGCGAGCGCAGGATGGCCCGCAGCCGGGTCTCGACCGAGGCCCGCACCTCGTCGGGGGGCTCCGCCGCGGCCAGCGCCGCCTCGAGGCTGCCGAGGCCGGCGAGCACCGGGTCCGCCACCACCTCGGCGGGCAGCAGCAGGCCGCGCAGGTACCGGGCGAGCGCGTCCGGTGTGGGATGGTCGAAAACGACCGTGGCGGGCAGCCGCTCCCCGGTGGCACGGCCGAGCCGGTTGCGGGTCTCGACCGAGGCGAGGGAGTCGAAACCGAGATCGGTGAACGCCCGGTCCGCCGGGATCTGTTCGGCCGACGCGTGCCCTAGCACCGCGGCGACCTCCGTCCGGACCAGCTCCAGGACGACGCGGTGCCGGCCGTGCTCGGGCATGGCGCCGAGCCGTTCCCGCAGCGACGCCCCACCCGCCGCCCGCGGTCCGCCGTTCTCCGACGCCGCGGCGCTGTCGCCGCCCGCGGCACCCCCGAGACCGGTGCCGCCGCCGGGGATGCCGGCGAGCGCCGCGCGCGCCTCGGGAATCTCGTCGACGAGACGGGTCGGTCGGCCCGCGGGGAACGCCGCGACGAACCGATCCCAGAGCACCCTGACCAACGCGACGCAGGGCTCCTGCCGGCCGACCACCTCGGCCAGCGCGCGCAGCGCCTCGTCGGGGGCCAGCGTGGGCAGGCCGTGCCGGGCCAGCCGCTCGCGGACCCGCGGTTCGTCGGCCATCCCGGCGCCGGCCCAGGCTCCCCACGCCACCGAGGTCGCGGGCCGGCCCCTGGCCCGGCGGTGCTCGGCGAGCGCGTCCAGGTAGGCGTTCGCGCCCGCGTAGCCGCCCTGCCCGGCGTTCCCCCAGGTGCCCGCGATCGAGGAGAACAGCACGAAGGCGTCGAGCGGCCGGTCGCCCAGCAGCTCGTCCAGGTGGGCCGCGCCGGCGGCCTTGCCCGCGACGACGGCGGCGAGGCCGGCCGGGGTCGTCTCCTCCAGCACGCCGCCGGTGCCGGCGCCGGCCGCGTGCACGACCGCGGTGAGCGGGCACTCCTCCGGAACCGCCGCGAGAACACCGGCCAGCGCGGCTCGGTCCGCCGCGTCGCAGGCGGCCACCGTGACCTGGCAGCCGTGCGCGGCGAGCTCCTCCACCAGCTCCGCGGCGCCCGGCGCGGCCGGCCCGCTCCGGCTCGTCAGCACCAGGCGCTCCGCGCCCTGCGCGGCGCACCAGCGGGCGACCGCCGCACCGAGCGCACCGGTCCCACCGGTGATCAGCACCGTTCCCCGCGGCTGCCACCGTCGCTCGTCAGCGCCGGTGGCGGCGCGCACCAGCCGCCGGCCGAAGGCCCCGGCGGTCCGCAGCGCGACCTGGTCCTCGCCGGTGGTGCCGGCCAGCACGGCCACCAGCCGCTCGGCCGAACGCTCGTCGAGGGAGCGCGGCAGATCCAGCAGCCCACCCCACCGCGCCGGCGCTTCCAGGGCGGCGACCCGGCCTAGACCCCACACCTGCGCCTGCGCCGGGTCGGTGACCGGGTCGGTGACCGAGGTCGAGACCGCCCCCCGGGTGACGCACCACAGCGGGGCGGGCACACCGGCGTCGCCAAGCGCCTGCAGGAGCGCGACGGTGCCGGCCAGCCCGGCGGGTAGCACCGGATGAGCCGGGAGCGGCGCCGTGTCGAGGGCGACCAGCGAGAGCACCCCGCGGACCGCGCGGGCGCTGCCGGCGTCGGCACTGCCGGCGCCACCAGCGTCGGCGCCACCAGCGGTGCCAGTGCCGGTACCGATATCGGCGGCGCCGGGAACGGACGTCCCGACGAGCTCGGTGACGCGGGCGGCCAGCGACCGCCGGTCGACGTCCGCGCTCACCGTGAGCCGCACCACCCGGGCGCCCCGGCGTTCCAGCGCCTCGGCGCACTCGGTGACCAGGCCGTCGGTGACCAGGCCGTCGGTGGCCGGCCCGGCCGGGGCCACCAGCAGCCAGGTTCCTGACAGCGCGGGTGGCGCGGAGACGGTCAGCGGCGTCCAGACCGTCCGGTAGACCAGGTCGTCCAGACCGGCCGCCTCGCGCCGCCGCCGGTGCCGGGACACCAGCGCCGGCAGCACGGCGCGCAGCGGCGCGTCCTCGTCGACGCCCAGCGTGCCGGCCAGATCGCCGAGATCCGCGCGCGCCACCGCGTCCCAGAAGGCGGTGTCCTCCGCCGGGGCAGCCGGCGCACCCGCGCCGCCCGACCCGACGGGAGCGGCAGGACCGACCGCGGGGGCGAGCCAGTACCGCCGCCGTTGGAAGGCGTAGGTGGGCAGGTCGGTCACCCGTGCCCCCGCGAAGAACGCAGCCCAGTCGACACGGGTGCCGTTGGCGTGTCCCTCGCCGAGCGCCGTCACCAGGCAGTGCTCCTCGGGACGGCCGGCCCGCAGCGCCGGCACGAACACCGCGTCCCCGTCCGACAGGCACTGGCGTCCCATCCCGGAGAGCACTCCGGCCGGCCCCAGCTCCAGGAAGGTCGTCGCCCCCCGCTCGTGCAGGCAGGCGACGGCGTCGGCGAAGCGCACCGGCTGCCGGGCCTGCCGCACCCAGTAGTCGGGGTCGCACAGCTGCTCGGCGGACGCGACCTGCCCGGTCACCGTGGAGACGACCGGGACGGCCGGCGCCCGGTACCGCAACGTGGCCGCGACCTCCCGGAAGGCCGCCAGCATGGGGTCCATCCGCGAGGAGTGGAACGCGTGCGCCACCCGGAGCCGGCGGGTACGGCGTCCGAGGGCCTCGGCGCGGGCGGCGAGCGCGGTCACCGCGTCCTCGTCACCACTGATCACGACGGAGTCGGGGCCGTTGACAGCGGCGATCCCCACCCGGCCGGGGCCCGGCGGGTCCGCCTGAGCCTCCTCCTCGGCCAGCCATGCCAGGACGTCCCGCTCGGTCGCCTGTACGGAGACCATCGCCCCACCCGCGGGGAGCTCCGCCATGAGACGGCCGCGTGCCGTGACCAGGGCGCACGCGTCTGCCAGCGAGAGCACCCTCGCGACATGGGCGGCGGCGATCTCACCGACGGAGTGCCCGGCGACGAAGTCCGGGGCGACGCCCCAGGAGCGCAGCAGGTCGTGCAGGGCGACCTCGAGTGCGAACAGCGCGGGCTGGGTGTGGTCGGTGCGGTCCAGCAGCGGCCCGTCGGCGAGCACCTCGTCGAGTGGCTGGTCCAGGTGCGGATCAAGGTGCGAGCGGGCGAGGTCGAAGGCGCGCGCGAACGCCGGGAAGCGTTCGTACAGCTCCCGGCCCATGCCGGGGCGCTGCGAGCCCTGACCGGTGAAGAGCATCGCCGTCCGGCCCGGCGACCGGACCGTGGTGCGGACGATCCCGGCGGCGGCCGTGCCCCGCGCGAGCGCGGCCAGCCCGCGCGACGCGCCCGCCAGGTCGTCCGCGACGACGACGGCCCGGCAGGCCAGCGCGGCCCGGCCGGTCGCCAGCGAGAACCCGACGTCCGCCGCGAGCTCGGGCCCGGCGGCGGGGATGCCGGCGAGGTGGGCCGCCAGGCGGGCGGCCTGCGCCCGCAGCGCGTCCTCGGAGTGCGCGGAGACCAGCCACGGCACGACCGTCGGGGCGGTGCCCACTGGCGGCCCCGGGTCCGCGGCCGCGTCGTCCGGGTGGTCGGTCTCCTCCTCGAGGATGACGTGGGCGTTGGTGCCGCTGATCCCGAACGAGGACACCCCCGCCCGACGGAGCCGCCCCGCCTCCCGCGGCCACGCGACCGGCTCGGTCGCCAGCCGCACCGCGCCAGCGGTCCAGTCGACCCGCGGCGACGGCGCGTCGACGTGCAGCGTGCGCGGCACCGTCCCGTGCCGCAGCGCCTCCACGATCTTGATCACCCCGGCCACGCCGGACGCCGCCTGGGTGTGGCCGATGTTCGACTTCACCGACCCCAGCCACACCGGACGCCCCGCCGGCCGGTCCCGTCCATAGGTCGCCAGCAGCGCCTGCGCCTCGATCGGGTCCCCCAGCACCGTCCCGGTGCCGTGCGCCTCGACGACGTCGACCTGTTCCGGGCCGAGCCCCGCGTCGGCCAGCGCCGCCCGCACGACCCGCTGCTGCGCCGGGCCGTTCGGCGCCGTCAGGCCGTTCGACGCGCCGTCCTGGTTGACCGCGCTGCCCCGCACGACCGCCAGCACCCGGTGCCCGCCGCGTCGCGCCGCGGACAGCCGCTCCACCACGAGGACGCCGACGCCCTCGCCCCATCCGGTGCCGTCCGCCGCCGCGGCGAACGCCTTGACCCGGCCGTCGCGGGCCAGCCCCCGCTGCCGGGCGAACTCGACGAAGGTCGTCGGGCCGGCCATCACGGTGACGCCGCCGGCCAGCGCCAGCGTGCACTCGCCGGAGCGCAGCGCGCGCACCGCCAGGTGCAGCGCCACCAGCGAGGACGAGCACGCCGTGTCGACCGTCACCGCCGGCCCCTCCAGGCCCAGCGTGTACGCCACCCGGCCCGACGCGACGCTGCCCGCGCTGCCGGTGAGCAGGTAGCCCTCCGAGTCCTGCCCGGCCCGCGAGCCCGTGGCGTAGTCGTGGTAGCTCAGGCCGGTGAACACACCGGTCGGGGTTCCGCGCAGCGACGAAGGGTCGAGGCCGGCCCGCTCGAGCGCCTCCCAGGACACCTCCAGCAGCAGTCGCTGCTGGGGATCCATGGCCAGCGCCTCACGCGGGGAGATCCCGAAGAACTCCGCGTCGAAGTCACCCGCGTCATGCAGGAACCCGCCCTCCCGCACATAGCACCGGCCCGGACGGCCGGGCTCCGGGTCGTAGAGCCCGTCGACGTCCCAGCCGCGGTCGGCCGGGAAGCCCGAGACCGCGTCGCCGCCGTCCGCCAGCAGTCGCCACAGCTCCGCCGGGGACGACACCCCACCCGGGTACCGGCACCCCATGCCCACGATCACAACCGGGTCGTCCGAGCCGTCGTCGTCGGCGTGCCGGGACGGCGGTGGGGACACGGCCGCGTCCGGCACGTCCGCCGCGTCGTCCAGCAGGACGGCCCGCAGCCGGTCGGCGACGGCCACCGGGGTGGGATGGTCGAACAGCAGCGTCGCCGGCAGGCGCAGGCCGGTCGCCGCGGCGAGCCGGTTGCGCAGCTCCACCGAGGTCAGCGAGTCGAAGCCGGCGTCCTTGAACGCCCGGGACGGGCCGACCGCCTCGGCCGCGGCGTGCCCGAGCACCGCCGCGGCGTGCGCCCGGACAAGCTGGACGAGCAGGTCGTGCCGCTCGGGCGCGGACACCTCGCGCAGGCGGCGGACCAGGCCGTCCGACGCACCCGCCGGGACGAACGCGCCCGGCGCGGTGGACGCGGCCAACCCGACGACCGCGCCCGGACCGGTGGACGTGCCCGCCGCCGCGGTCCGGTCGGCCTGCGCAGCGACGGGGACGAGACCCCGCAGGATCACCGGGAGCGTCCCGGCCGCCGCGTGGGCGCGCAGCGTGGCGCCGTCGAGGCCCACCGGAACCAGCGCGGCGTCCCGGACGGCAGGAGCGGCGCCGGGGCCGCCCGGGGTGGGCGGCCACCCGGCCAGCGCCCGGTCGAACAGGTCGAGCGCCTCGGACGTCTCCAGCGGGCGCATCCCCGTGCGGGCCATCCGGCGCAGGTCGGCGGAACCGAGCCCGGCCGTCAGCCCGCTGCGCCGCGCCCACAGCCCCCAGGCGAGCGAGGCGGCCGGCAGCCCACGGGCGGCCCGCCGCGCGGCGAGCGCGTCCAGGAACGCGTTCGCCGCCGCGTAGGCGCCCTGGCCGGCGCTGCCGAAGGGCGCCGCGGCCGAGGAGAACAGCACGAAGGCGGACAGGTCGAGATGCGCGGTGAGCTCGTCCAGGTGCAGCGCCGCGTCGGCCTTGGGCCGCAGGACGGCGTCGACCCGCTCCCCCGTCAGGGCTGTAACGACGCCGTCGTCGAGCACTCCCGCGGCGTGTACGACCGCCCGCAGCGGACGTCCGGCGGGAACCGCCGCGAGCAGGTCGGCCAGCGCCCGGCGGTCGGCCACGTCGCACGCCGCCACGGTGACGCTCGCCCCGAGCTCGGTGAGCTCCGCGACCAGCTCCGGGGCGCGCCCGCCCCGCCCGGCCAGCAGCAGGTGGCGCACGCCGTGCCGGGTGACCAGGTGCCGGGCGACCAGCCCGCCGAGCGTGCCCGTCCCACCGGTGATCAGCACGGTTCCCGCCGGGTCCCAGCGGACGCCGTCACCAGCCGGGCCAGCCGGCGCGGCTGGCGCGGCTGGCGCGGCTGGCGCGGCTGGCGCGGCTGGCGCGGCTGGCGCGGCTGGGGCGAGTCTCGGTACGAACGCGCGACCGGCGCGCAGGGCGAGCTGCGGCTCCCCCGCCGCCAGCGCGGCCGTGACCGCGGCGGGCGCGACGGCCGCGGAGTCCTCGTCGTCGTCCAGGTCGAGCAGGACGAACCGCCCGGGATGCTCGGACTCCGCCGAGCGCACCAGCCCCCACACCGCGGCGGCTGCGAGATCGGTGACCTGCCCGCCGGGCTCCCCCTCCACCGCCCCGCGGGTCGTCAGCACCAGCCGGGCGGCGGCGAGGCGGTCGTCGGCCAGCCAGGCCTGGATCAGCGACAGCGCCCACCGCACGGCCGCGTGCACCACGCCGACCGGGTCGGTGCCCGTCGGATCGGCGGCGGCTGCCCGTGGCAGGCCGACGACCACCCGGTCAGGGGCCAGACCGCCCGTCACGGCCAGCGCCGCCAGCTCCGCACCGAGCGCCGAGGCATCCCAGCTCGCCGGGGTGCCGAACGCGGCAGCGCTCACCGGGGCCCCCTCGGCGACCACCGGCAGCGGGGTCCACTCCGTCCGGAACAGCGATCCCGCGACCGGGTCACTCACCCGGGTCGGTTCCGCCGGGGCGTCGGCGCCCAGCCAGTAGCGGCGGTGCTGGAAGGCGTAGGTCGGCAGGTCCACCCGACGGCCCCCGGCGACCAGCGGTCCCCAGTCGACCTCGGCGCCCCGGACCCACAGCTCGGCGGCGCTCGCGGCCAGGCGCCGCAGGCCGCCGTCGTCGCGGCGCAGCGATCCCACCGCGACGGCGCCGTCCGCTCCGGCGGCCAGCGCGCTCTCCGCCACCGCCGGCGTCAGCACCGGATGCGCGCCGACCTCCAGGAAGAACCGGCAGCCCTCGTCCAGCAGCTCCCGGACGGCCGGCGCGAACAGCACCGGCGACCGCAGGTTGTCGAACCAGTACGGCGCGTCCAGCTCGCCGGGCTCCGTCATCCGCCGGCCCGTCACCGTCGAGAAGAAGGGGATGCGCGGAGCCGCGGACCGCAGGCCCGCCAGCTCCCGCAGCAGGCTCGCCCGCAGCGGCTCCACCCGGGAGGTGTGCGAGGCGTAGTCCACCGCGACCCGCCGTGCCCGCGCGCCGCGAGCCGCGCAGAACGCGACGACCTCCTCCAGCGCCGCGGTCTCGCCGGCCACCACCGTCGACGCCGGACCGTTGACGGCCGCCACCTCCACCCGCCCGTCCCACCGTTCCAGGAACCCCTCCACCTCCGCCGCCGGCAACGCCACCGACACCATTCCCCCGGCATCGCCCCCGGCGATTCCCCCGGCGCCCCCGACGGCGCCCGTCCGACCCCCGCCCCCGGCCAGCTCGGCGGCGATCAGCCGGCCGCGGACGGCGACCACCCGGGCCGCGTCCGGCACCGACAGCGCCCCCGTCACGCAGGCGGCGGCGATCTCCCCCTGCGAGTGCCCCAGCACCACATCCGCCCGTACTCCCCACGACTCCCACACCGCCGCCAGGCCCACCATCACCGCCCACGACACCGGCTGGACCACCTCGACCCGCTCCAGCCATCCCGCGCCCGAGACGCCGCGCAGGACGTCCACCACCGACCAGTCCACGAAGCCGGCCAGCGCCCGGTCGCACTCCGCCACCCGCTGCGCGAACACGGCGGACGAATCGAGCAGCTCCACTCCCATGCCCAGCCACTGCGCGCCCTGCCCGGGGAACACCCACACCACCCGGCCGTCACCCGCGCCGTCACCCGCGCTCGCGCACACCAGATCCGCCGCCGGCTCGCCCCCGGCCAGCGCGCCCAGCGCGGCGTGCCGGTCGGCGCCCAGCACCACCGCCCGGTGTTCGAGCGCCGCCCGGCCCCGCACCAGCGAGAAGCCCACGTCGGCGACGGAGCCGGGACCCGGCCGCAGGAAGGCCGTCAGGCGACCGGCCTGGGCGCGCAGTCCCGCCTCCGAACGCGCCGACAGAACCCACGGCACCGCCTCGGTGGGCACCGGTGCGGGACGGGACGCGGCCCCGGCCCCCGAGCCGGCGCCGCCTTCGCCGACCGGCCCGAGCCCAGCCTCGGCTTCGGCCTCGGGTTCGGGTTCGGGTTCGGGCTCCGGTTCGGGCGCGGGGGCCTCCTCCACGATCACGTGCGCGTTCGTGCCCGAGACGCCGAACGACGAGACTCCCGCCCGCCGCGGGCGGTCCGTCCGCGGCCAGTCGACGTCCGCGGTGAGCAGCCGGACGTCGCCGGCGGCCCAGTCGACGGCGGCCGTCGGCTCGGCCGCGTGCAGGGTCCGGGGCAGCACCCCGTGACGCAGCGCGAGGACCATCTTGATCACGCCACCGACCCCCGCGGCCGACTGCGCGTGCCCGATGTTCGACTTCAGCGACCCCAGCCACAGCGGCCGGTCCGCCGGCCGGCCGCGCCCGTAGGTCGCCAGCAGCGCGTCCGCCTCTATCGGGTCGCCCAGTGCCGTCCCGGTGCCGTGCGCCTCGACGGCGTCGACGGTCTCCGGCGCGAGCCGGGCGTCGGCCAGCGCCTGGCGGATCACCCGTTCCTGCGCGGGACCGTTGGGCGCGGTGAGCCCGTTGGACGCGCCGTCGGAGTTCACCGCGCTGCCCCGCACCACCGCGAGCACCGGATGCCCCAGTCGGCGTGCGTCGCTGAGCCGTTCGAGGAGCAGGACGCCGACACCCTCGGCGAGACCGAAGCCGTCACCGCCCGCGGCGAACGCGCGGCAGCGGCCGTCCGCGGACAGCGCGCGCTGGCGGCCGTACTCGGTGAAGACCAGCGGGGTGGACATCACCGCGACGCCGGCCGCCAGCGCGAGGGCGCACTCGCCGCCGCGCAGCGCCCGCGCCGCCAGGTGCAGCGCCACCAGCGAGGAGGAGCAGGCGGTGTCGACGGTGACGGCGGGGCCCTCCAGCCCGAGCGTGTACGCGACCCGGCCGGACAGCACGCTGCTGGCGCCGCCGGTGCTCAGGTAGCCCTCGACCTCGGTGGGGACGTCACGCAGCCGGGAGACGTAGTCCTGGTAGATGCTGCCGACGAAGACCCCCGTCCCGCTGCCCCGCAGTGCGGACGGATCGATACCGGCCCGCTCGACCGTCTCCCACACGACCTCCAGCAGGAGCCGCTGCTGGGGGTCCATCGCCAGCGCCTCCCGCGGCGAGATCCCGAAGAACTCCGCGTCGAAGCCGGCGGCGTCGTGGAGGAAGCCACCGTGGCGGGTGTAGGTCGTGCCGGGCCGGGTGCCGTCCGGGTCGTAGAGGGCCGGCAGGTCCCAGCCGCGGTCGGCCGGCAGACCGGTGATCGCGTCCCGGCCGGTGGCGACGAGCTCCCACAGGTCCTCGGGCGAGTGGACGTCGCCCGGGTAGCGGCAGCCCATCCCGACGATCGCGATCGGCTCGTGCGCGGCGGCCTCGAGATCGCTCAGCCGCCGCCGCGTCCGCCGGAGATCCGTCATGACCTTCCTGACGTACTCCCGGAGCCGATCCTCGTTGGCACTGGACATCGGTCAGGTCTCCCAGCGTCGGGCTGATCAGGGCGGACGGGTCACAGCGCGCCGAGCTCCCGGTCGATCACCTCCAGCATCTCGTCGTCGGTCATCGACTCGAAGTCGTCGCCGTCCTCCCCGGCGGGGACGTACGTGCCGCCGGCGGGCGCGGCCCGGGTGTCGGTCCACCGCCACAGCAGGGCCTGCAGCCGCTCGGTGAGCACGGACCGGTCGCCCTCTGCGGCCATGCCGAGCGCGGCTTCGAGGCGGTCCAGCTCCGCCAGGGCGGCGGCGGTGCCCGCCCGTCCCGGCTCGAGCCCGGCCCGCAGGTAGCCGGCCAGGGCCCGCGGCGTCGGATGGTTGAAGACCAGTGCGGCCGGCAGGCGCAGCCCGGTGACGGCGGTCAGCCGGTCGCGGAGCTCGACCCCGCTGAGCGAGTCGAAGCCGAGATCGCGGAACGCGCGGTCATCCGCGACGGCCGTCGCACCCTCGTGGCCGAGCACCGCGGCCGCCTGAGCACGGACCAGTTCCAGCAGGGCCTGCTCCCGGTCGGGCCCGGCGAGGCCGGCCAGCCGCCGGGCGAACGAGGAGGCGTCGGGCTGGTCCGCGTCCGCGGCGGCCCGCCGGGCCGGAATGACCGGCACCGGCACGGCTGCCGCGGGCGGCGGCCCCGGGGGTGCCACCGCGGGTGCCGGGGAGGCCGGCCGGAGTGCCAGCGTGCCCTCGGCGACCGGTTGGCCCGTGCCGTCGGCGAGAGTCACGGCCACCTCGTCGGCGCCGGCCGGCGACAGCCGCACGCGCAGCGTCGACGCGCCGTCCGCGAGCACGCGGACGGCGCTCCAGGAGAACGGGCGCAGCCGCCGCGGCCCCAGCTCCGGATCGAGCACGAGCGGCTGGAAGGCGGCGTCGACAAGCACCGGATGCAGGGCGAACCGCCGGGCCGTCCCCCGCAGCGGTTCGGGCAGGCCGACCTCGGCGAACAGCTCCGCATCGCGGCGCCACACCGCACGCACCCCGTGGAAGGCCGGGCCGTAGTCCACGCCCGCCGCGGCGAGGCGCGGGTACAGGTCGTCGACCGGGACGGGACGCGCTCCGCTCGGCGGCCACACGACCAGGTCGAACGCCGGGTCCGCGGCGATGCCGCCCGGGGCCCGCACCGCGAGCGCGCCCCGGGCGTGCCGGACCCACGGCTCCCGCGGCCCCTCCGGGTCCCCCGGCCGACTTCGACCGTCCGGACGCGTGTAGACGGCCAGCGAGCGCCGGCCCGCGCCGTCGGGCGGACCCACCGCGACCTGCACGTGGACGCCGCCGTGCTCGGGAACGACCAGGGCCGTCTCAAGGGTGAGCTCGGCGACCTCGTCGCAGCCGGTCTGGTCCGCGGCCTGGACGGCCAGCTCGAGGAACACGGCACCGGGCAGCAGCGCGGCGCCGCCAACCGTGTGATCGGCGAGCCAGGGATGCGAGCCCCGTGAGAGCAG
Source organism: Frankia sp. Mgl5 (assembly GCF_023242985.1). Classification (NCBI taxonomy): domain Bacteria; kingdom Bacillati; phylum Actinomycetota; class Actinomycetes; order Frankiales; family Frankiaceae; genus Frankia; species Frankia sp. Mgl5. The sequence continues at coordinate 11,610 of NZ_JALKFY010000665.1, forward strand.
ACCGGTGAGGAGCAGCCCACCGGTGTCGACCAGCGGTACCACGCCGCTCAGCATCGGATGGTCGGCGGGCCGCACGCCCGGATCGGGCGCGCCGCCACGCACCGCGGGCGCGTCGGGCCAGTAGCGCTGGTGCTGGAAGGCATAGGTCGGCAGCTCGGCCGGGCGGCCCCCGGCCACCAGCGGCGCCCAGTCCACCGGGACGCCCTGGACCCACAGCCGCGCCGCGGCCGCCGCCAGCCGGTCCGGCCCGCCGTCGCCGCGCCGCAGCGACCCCACGACCACAGCGTCGGGGACGCCGGCCGCCTCGGCCGTCTCGGTGATCGCCGCGGTCAGCACCGGATGCGGGCTGATCTCCACGAACACCCGGTGCCCCTCGGCCAGCAGCCCGCGCACCGCCTCGTCGAAGCGCACCCGCGACCGCAGGTTCCGGAACCAGTACTCCCCGTCCAGCGCCCCCGGCTCCACCGGACGTCCCGTCACCGCCGACCACATCGCCACGTCACCCGGGCGCGGGGCGATGCCGGCGAGCTCCGTGGTGAGTCGGTCGCGGACCCGGTCCACCTGCGCCGTGTGCGACGCATAGTCCACCGGCAACCGACGCACCCGAACACCCTCCGCCTCCCACACCGCCAACAACCCGTCCAGCGCCGCAGGCTCCCCAGCCACCACCGTCGCCGACGGCCCGTTCACCGCCGCCACCTCCACCCGACCAGCCCCCACCCGCAGCCGCGCCTCCACCCC
>NZ_JALKFY010000666.1:0-12079 GCF_023242985.1 Frankia sp. Mgl5
GAGCCGGGTAAACCGAGAGGTTTACGCCCGGTTCTGCGAGAGCCGGGGGGTGCGATTCCCCCCGGCTACTCACCTGGGTGACCCAGGCCGAGGTCGGCTGCTTCGTGACCCCGGGGACGTGAACGTGGCGGGTGGAGTGTTCAACGACGAAGAACACGTGGATCCGTTGGAGGAACGCGGTGTCCACGGTGAAGAAATCGCAGGCCAGCAGGCCGGAGGCCTGGGCGCGCAGGAACGTACGCCAGGAGGTGTCGGCTCGACGGGGTGCGGGGTCGACGCCGGCGCGGTGCAGGATCCGCCAGACGGTGGCGACCCCGACCGAGTAGCCCAACCCGATCAGTTCTCCCTGGATCCGGCGGTGGCCCCAGGTCGGGTTCTCCTGCGCGAGGCGCAGGACCAGATCGCGGATCTCCCGGCGGACTGGTGGTCGTCCGGGTGTCTTGCGCGGGTAGGTCCATTTTCGTGCGAGGAGGTCGCGGTGCCAGCGCAACACGGTGGCCGGGGTGACGAAGAAGCTGTCCCAGCGGGCTCGGGGTAACAGCCGGGACAGGGCTGCGAGGATCACCCGATCCTTCGGTTCCAGCGTCGGCCGGTGAACCTGCCGTCGCAACACCGCTACCTGATGTCGCAGGACGAGGAGCTCTACCTCCTTCGCGGTGTCCCCACGGATCCGGAGCAGCATCAGTCCGAGAGCGTTGCGTGTCAGGGCGTAGAGCAGGGATCACACCATGAGCATCCAGCCTGCCCGACACGGGCCCAGTCAGGCAGACAAACGCGCAGGTCACCGCCCAAATCGGAGTTCTGGAGCCCCACACGTTCAGGGTAGCGACCATAGGCGGATGGTGCTGTCGCTGCTGGTGCTTGCCAGCACGCGGCCGTTCGGGGAGAAGCGCACCGAGAGAACCCAGCCCTGGTAGCCGGTGAGTGGCGCGCCGATGGGCTCCGGGTTGGACAGGTCGTTCACGTCCCACAGCCTCACGGAGTTGTCGAACCCGCTGCTGGCGAGAGTGCTGCCATCCGGGGAGAACGCGAGTGACCAGACGCGGTTGGTATGCCCGGTGAGCGGTCTCCCGATCGGGTGGGGGTCCTCCGGAACGGCAAGGTCCCAAAGCCGCACCAAGCCATCGGTGCTCCCGGTGGCAAGGAGTCGTCCGTTGGGGGAGAAGGCGGCCACGTACGTGGTGGCGGGCGTTGGCAGGGATTGGGTCAGTCGTTTAGGGGCCCCACGGTCGGCCATGTCCCAGATCGCGATGGTCCTGCTGTAGCCGGCGGCGACCAAGAGGCGGTTGTCCGCGGAGAAAGCGACCGATGTCACGAACTCCATGTCGCTGCTCAGTCGCGCGAATTGCCACGGTCTGGCGTGGTTAGTCATGTCCCACAGCCGCACCGTCGTGTCGTCGCTGCCGGATGCGAGCGTGCGGCCATCCGCGGAGAACGCCACCGACCATATCGGTCCCGAGTCGTCGGTCAGCGCACGACCGGCCGGCTGGGGAGCCCCGCTGTCAGCTGTGTCCCACAGCCATATGGATCCGTCCCAGCTGCCACCGGCCAAAATACGCCCATCTGGCGAGAACGCCAGTGATGTCACCCCGTCGCGTGGGCCGGTTAGGGCAGGATCGATCCGGACGGGCGTGGCGGGGTCGGTCATGTCCCACAACCACACTCCGCCTTTCCTGCTACTGCTAGCCATTAATTTCCCGTCGGGGGAGAACGCGGTGGACAACGCCCAGCCGTTCTGGTCGGCCAACGGGTGCCCGAGCGGCCGGACGCCGGGTTCACGCCCGAGAATCATGGCGAGAACGAGAACGATACCTACCACACTGGAGAACAACACCACGATGATAGCCGTGACGGAGATACTCCGGCGGCTCCACCTCCAGCCGGCTATGCGCGCGCCGCGAAACCGGCTGTGCTCATTCTGTGTGGCTGCTCTTGGTGCGGAGTCGTCCGCGGTTGCGGGTGCTGGTGGTGCCAGAGAGCCAGGATGGGGTGAGCCCTCGGTGCCTTCAACAGCATCGGTGTGCTCATGGTCGCCTCCTACGGTGGGAAGTTCGACGCCGGCGCTCGTCGAGATCGACGCCGCAGTTTCCCAGAGTCTGAACAGGCGTGCGATTTCGTCCCCGTCAGCGCCGCATACTCGCGCGACGCGTTCGATGGTGCCGAACTCTACTGGCACGGACTGGCCTGTGCAGTAGCGCTGCACTGTGGATCGACCCGCGTTGACCTTTCGGCCGATCCATTCGTAACTCCGACCGCTGCGCTGCTTGAGTGCAGAGAGGAGTTCACCCAGCTCCTCGGAGGATGAGGCCGTCCTGACGGGTTTCCCTAGATCCCCATCCCGTGGTGAAGTCATGGCCAGCATGCTACCGATGGAGGGTGTCCGAGGATCTCCGCGTCCCAGTGCGCTGCATTTCCGCAGGTCACAGCCGGTCCGATGTCCCGGGACCCCAACCCAGCTTAGCCCGGTTGTCAGATACCAGGTGGCTCTGCGACGCTACTGAAACCGTCGGCGGGCGAGGCTCTCCCAATCCTCGTTGAGGCGCGGCATATCAAATGGCCCTGGGGCTTACGATCCTACTTCCAGAATCGGAGAGCTCAGATTGGGTCCCGGTGGATCGTTGTCGAAGCGGCTGATTCTCTGAGCTGACAGAAACGGTGCGTGGGAGTTAAGAAATGCAATCTGTAATGACAATCAAACTAGGCTGGAGGGCGGACTGGTGAAAGAATGGCCGCGACTCCCGTCGTCGTGCCTGCGACAGGTCTGGAAGCAGCTCGCGATCGTCGTCGGCGGAATCCTTCTGGCGCTCCTGGCAGCGGCGAATCTTCCTGGTCCGTCCGAGAGGCCGGCGGGCGTCGGTGCTTCGGAGGTCACGCCGGGAGCGAGTACGAATGCGCCGGACCAGATACCACAGCTGTTACACCGATACGCCCAGACCGCTGTCCCTTCACTCCCTTCAGATGCCGCCCCGATCAGAGCCACCCGAGCTACGGTCGTTGTCCCCAACGTGGTCGGCCTGGACCTGCGGACGGCGGAAGGCGTGCTTTTCCCCTCGCTATTACCCAGTGCCATCGATGATCCAGCCTGGCGCGGGCAGCGGACCGTCGGGTCGCGCTGGGTGGTCGTGACGCAGAAGCCGGTCGCCGGCAGCCAGGTGTCAGCGCTGACCACTATCGATCTGTACGCGGTCGAGCCTCGGGAGTCGGATTGAGTCCGCCCCGGCGGGCCTGGGGAAGAGAGCGTCCGGAAGGAATATGCCCGATGCAGGATCCGGAAAGGTCATACGTGTCGGGATCGACTCGGCGTCAGCGGGGAACTAGTATGTATTTTTCTGCCAAGCGCGACTTTCAGGTTACTGAAAGGAGAGCGGAGTATCTAATCGCTGGGCGGCGGTTGCGGGTCGCTACCGGGGCCGCGGCGTCGGGGGCCGCGCTGGCGACGGTGGGGATCTTCTACCTACGCGCCTCGATGCACCCCTCTGGCCTCGGCGGAGAAGCGGAGACTCGGGCGATGGCGGCGTGCGTGTTGCTGATTGCGTCGGTCACGCTGGCGACGCTGGCCGGCTACCGGGTCGCCGCGGACGGGACGCGCCGAGCGTACGCGCAGGCATGGACAGCGGGCATCCGAGAAAAGGACAGCAACGCCCACTTTTGTGCCCGGGAGTTCTTCGGCCGCGCGGTCGACCGGCTCGGCAGCGAGAACAACACGACTCGCCTTGGCGGGATCTACGCCCTGGAGCGGATCGCAATGGACTCACCGAGTGACCAGCGCGCGGTCGTCGAGGTCCTCTCCGCCTTCATCCGCACCCGCAGCACGGACCCCACGCTGCGGCCCGCCGTGTCCGGTCCGGCCGTTCCCCTGCGCCCTGCCGTGGACATCCACGCCGCGGTGACGGTTCTGGGGCGCCTGTCCGTCCTCGACGGTGTCCCCCGCGCGGACTTGAGCGGTGCGAAGCTGACAGGTCCCGCCGCCCTGCACTGCATACAGGCCAGCTACGGCAACCTCAGCAACACCGACCTCACCGGAGCAGACCTCAGCCACGCCCATCTGCGTCGGGCGGACCTCACTGCCACCCGGCTGGGCGGCACGGATCTCACGGGCGCCTCGCTGAACGAGGCCAACCTCAGCTATACCTGGTTGGGCGGAGCGAACCTGACCCGCGCCCGGCTAGGCGGCGCGGATCTCACCGGTGCATCGCTAAGCGGAGCGAACCTGACCCGCGCCTGGCTGGACGGCGCGGATCTCACGGGCGCATCGCTAGGTGGAGCGAACCTGACCCGCGCCTGGCTGACCGAGGCGGACCTGACCCGCGCCTGGCTGGGCGGGGCGAACCTCATCACTGCGGTGGGGCTGGTCCAGGATCAGATCGACGCGGCATACGGCGACGGGTGGACGCGGCTACCGCCGGAACTAACGAGGCCGGCCTTGTGGACCTCGGCCGAGGCTGACGAGTACCGCCCGGCAGACCCACACCAGGTCGTCGGACAGTGGCATCCGGAGGTGCTGGCGGGGCAGGACAACGCCCTGTCCTCCCGGGACTATCACCACACGATCCTTCCGAAGGTCGTGATTGTGTGAGGGAGGCGCCGCACGACCTGGCCGTGCGCCGTGCGCCGGCGCCGATACGTCCAGTGCAACGCGCCTGCCCCCACGATGCCACCGGCTTGGACGGGGAGTGCCCGAGCCCCGGCTGCCACCCGGCAGCCTTGATCCGGATCGAATTAGATCCAGCTTGACACTTGTCCATTTTTTGGCATTTGTTCATAATTGCGGGGTGGATGTTGAGCAGTACGCGCCTGCCTGGGTTGGTGACCGGCGGTCCGCCGTTCGCGCGCCGCGCTCATGCGGGCCGCCGTGACCTTGGTGGCAGAGCAGGGCACGACAGCGATCAAGGTGTCTGACCTCGCGGAGACGGCGGATGTCAGCCGCCAACTGGTGTATCTGCAGTTTGGTGATCGTGACGCCCTGTTCCTGGAGGCTGCACGTGATCTTCTGGCGCGGGAGCTTCTGCCCGACATCACCCAGGAGCCTGAGGGCGGACACCTCCGAGTGCTGGTCACGACCCGGCACTTCACGCGGTACCGGTCCTTCTACCGGGCGATGCTGATGGGGTCGTGTGCATTCGGTCTGGCCAGGACCCTGCACGGTCTCGTCACTCCGTTCGGGCAGCAACTGGTGGTTCGGATGTCCGACGGGTCGCTCGCCCCGGATCTCGTCGAGGACTTTGCCGGGTTCGCCGTCGGTGGGTGGTCCTTCCTTTTCGCTTCGTGGGTGGTCGACGGGCCCGATCCCCTCGACCCGGAGGCGTTTGCGGACCGGCTGATCCGGATGCTGTCCGCCGTCGCCCTCCGTGAACCTTCACCCGAACTGATGATCACAGCGGGAGGGCCGGGTTGATGCCCGCTGACAGGAGCGCCCGCGGCCGAGGGCTCGCACCGGGTCGGCCGGGGGCGACGCTGCTCTGCTGCCTGCTCGCCGTCACCGCGATGGTGGCGGGCTGCTCGGACGGCGCACCGCGGAAGCCGACGACGTCCGTGACACCCGCGCCGCGGCCAGTGGGGCCAGCGGCCGACTTACAGGAGCTCACCGGCGGCAAAGGGGTGAACATGGGCTCGCCGGTGGTGGTCGGCTTGACCGGGCCCGGCTACATCCAGAACGAATATGTAGCCTCGGGCACCGCGACGTCCTACCGGCCACAGGGTGCGCTGAGCCGCGACGGCCGCTGGGCTTTCCAGCCCGCCGATGCTGCCGCCTACCGCACCCGGGTTCTCGTCCGGCGTCCGGCGGATGCGCGGGACGTCAGCGGCACCGTGGTCATCGAATGGCTGAATGTCAGCTCCGGCGTCGACTCGGACGTCGAGTGGTACAACACCCACGAGGAGCTGATGCGGCACGGTGACGTCTGGGTGGGTGTCTCGGCCCAGCGCATCGGCGTGATGGGCGGGGACGCACTCACAGCGTCCGCTGCCGGCAGTACGACAACCGGCCTTCGGGGCGCCGATCCGGCCCGATACGAGTCGCTCGACCAGCCCAGGGATGGATACGCCTTCGACGGCTTCCTGGTCCACAGCAGAGGCAGCGGTGCCCTACCGCTCGTCGGGCCAGGCCAGTCCGCCAGCCTCACCGACATCGCCGCGACCACACCGGCACTCATCCGAAGCGATACCGGCGTGCCCGTGCTCGACGTCCAGACCGAGGGCGACCTCACCGTCGTCCTGAACTCCCTGCGGGCACGACAGGATGACAGCAGCCGGTTCCGCCTCTGGGAGGTGGCCGGAGCCGCACACGCCGACGCCCACGCGCTCGGCCCGTTCGTGAATGCGCTCGACTGCGGGGTGCCAGTCAACAACGCACCGACACACATCGTGGTGAAGGCCGCGATCCGTGCCCTCGAGACCTGGGTCCAGGCCGGGACCCCACCGCCCACCGCGCCGCGGATCACAGTCACCTCCGGCGGCAGTCCCGGCGTCGCCCGCAACATCGATGGCATCGCCGAAGGCGGCATACGTACCCCACCCGTCGCCGTGCCGGTCGATGTCCTGTCCGGTGTCCCCGCAGTGAATGCCTCGGTGCTCTGTGAACTGTTCGGCTCGACGAAACCGCTGTCGGTCACGCGTATCGCAATGCTCTACCCCACGAGGGACACCTATCTGCAACGTTATACAGCCGCGGTCGACAAGACCATCGAGGCTGGTTTCGCGTTGGCCGCCGACCGAGCCACACTGCTCGCCTACGCACAACCAGATCGCATCCACTGAGTGCCCGAAGCAGGTCATTGCCCTCCGCCGTACAGGCAAATTCGGACACACCTGCCGGGCTGAAAGGCTGCGCGTTCATGCCAACATCATACGTCTGCCGCCCTCACCCCACCGGAGCGCGGTACGCACCAAAAAGCCAGATTGACACCCTGGTCGTCAGTGGCGACTCGTCGTATGCCGAGTCCATCAGGATGAACATCGAGAAGATCTCCGGATTTGCCGTTGGTGCGGTGACTCTCACTGGCAGCCAGTCCGTACGGCTACTTACCCACAACTCGTATGATCTGGTCATACTCGACCTTGACCTGTCCGATATGGCTGGCCTCGAAGTATGTAGGTCAATTCGGTCCCGTAACGCGGGGCCGGACATAATCGCCGTCACCGCCGACCGTGAACTTGCAACAGTCCGAGTAGCCGTCTCCTACGGAGTCATTCATTACCTGGTGAAGCCTTTCGACTTTGCCGACTTCCGGGCCCGCCTCCACCGGTATGCGCTATTCCGACAGCAGGTCGCGGATAATGCCACCGGTCAGATAGGCCAGCACGAGATCGATTCCGCTCTGGCCATGCTGTCGCCAGACCCCACGGCGCGGCCAAAGGCCCCGAAGGGCCTGACCACGGCGACACTCGACGCCATCGTCACGTGCCTGCGTGCGGCATCCACGCCGGTCTCGTCGGACGATGTTGCCAGAACATTAGGCATTTCCCGAGTAACCGCCCGACGTTACCTTGAACGGCTGGCCCAGGAACGGCTGGCAATCCGCCGCCAACGTTATGGCCGGCCTGGACGCCCGGAGCACCTCTACTGTTGGCGGGCAGGGGATCAAGGACCTGAAACCGTTCATATGGGTCAGGGGGCCCGAAAAGATTCTGGTAGTCTCTCCCCTTGCCGATCTTGAAGGGTCAGGGTCTGACTATGGTGCGTCCGGAACGAGGGTGAGGCGATGTGCGAGGAATCCGTGAACGCCGTGCCGGAGAGGGAGAATGGCATGCCCAATCTCGGTACGCGCGGAGAGGTTCCGGTAGTCCTGCAGAGAAAACAGCGAGGGTTCCTATCTATGTGTGGTGGGCTTGGCGGAGCCTCGAATCGTTAAGGTTGGTACCGCCGGGACCCGGTCCACTTCCTTGAATACCCCTTCGTGTGTTGCGCGAGTCCGGAGGCCCGCGTCGACGCCCGGGCAGCCGAATACGGCGACAGGCGCGGCAAGGCGCGCATAATGTACTCTACAGAGTAGCGAAATAGATATTTCTGGTCGCTACTCTTCGCTATCCCATGGAGAAGCGATGATTTTTGGTAGATTGTCGATGCGATGGATAGTGTCGGTTGCAATTGTCGTTGTTGTGGCTGGCTGTACTTTGCCGGGCAGTGGGAAGCGGCGACCGGTGGCGGTTGGCTGTGACAGCCCGGGAGTCACCTCCGACCAGGTGAAACTGGGGTTGGTGTTCTCTGATTCGGGTATTGGTAGTACTGCACTTTCCTCGGCCCGGTCCGGGGTGGATGCTCGGATCAACCTGGCCAACGCTGAAGGTGGCATCCACGGTCGTAGGATTTTTTACCAGTGGCGCGATGACGCGAGTTCCTCGTCACAGAACGCGCTGGCCACTCAGGATCTTGTGCAACAAGAATCCGTGTTCGGTCTCGTGGCAGCTACCGCCTCGCTCGAAGGTTCACTGGCTCGTCTCGACGCGCAGGGCATCCCCGTGGTAGGTATCGCGCTTCCGTCTTGGAATAGGTATCGTAACCTTTTTTCCCACCTCTACATGCCCTCTCCGGGAACGGTCGCCCGCTATATCCAGGCCCACGGTGGGACGAGAATCGCTGTTGTTACCACCGGCACTGTAGCCTTAACCATGGAGACCATCACGCAGTACAAAAATGCCTTCAGCGCTCTCGGGCTCGCCGCGACCGATCCCATTCCGTACACGAGCAGTAGCGACAGCCCTCAGCGCATCGTCCACCAGCTTGCGGCTATCCACGCCGATGCCCTGATCGGCTTCACCGCGCCAGAGGATCTTGCTGAAATCGTGCAGGCAGCTCGTGCCGCGAGCCTACGCCTGAACGTCGATGTTTCCCTGACCGGCTATGACAAAGCCCTTCTTCCCGCATTCGGCCAAGCGCTAGCTGGTGTGTCGATCCCCGTGTATTTTCGTCCGTTCGAGGCGGGAGGTCCAGCCATCGACCGCTACCGCGATGCAATGACACTCTACGCGCCTGAAAGTATCGAACCCGACCAGCAGTTCGCCATGCTCGCCTACATATACACCGACCTGTTCCTACACGGACTTGACCTAGCTGGCACCTGCCCAACCCGTGAAGGGTTTATCAAGGCCCTACGGAGTGTCACCGACTATGACGCGGACGGTCTGATCTCGCCTGTCGACCTAAGTACCAACTCTACCCAGCCCCTCGATTGCTTCGCGTTCGTCCGTGTCAACTCCACCGGCACCGCGTTCGACGTCGTACATCAACGACTCTGCTCCAACGGTTCGGAATCACTGCCGCCGGGAAATGAATCCACGTCAACCGGCCGTAGTCGGTAAGGAGACAGAGAAGCGAGCCTTTCCGCGTGACTTTCAGTCAGCGCGTGTGAGTGCCGCGGGGTGTGGTTGGTTACGGGTGAAGCTGAGGGCCGTGGCAGGGGGCTCTGCTCCCCCCGACTGGTGCCGTGATCAGACTGCCATGGCAAGTTCGGTGAAGGTAAAGATCTTGAATGGGTGGTGCGTGCACACGCTGCTTGTCACGGGCTACCCCATTCTCAGATCGCCGGGCGACTCTGGCTCGACCGCAAGACTGTGCGTCGCTTCGCCCGTGCGACCACCTCTGACGAGCTGATCAACGGTGTTCCTACGGAACGACGCAGCACCTTGGACCGCCATGCCGTCTACCTGACCGCCCGGTGGAACGCCGGTGTCACCAGCACCCGCCAGCTCCACCAGGAGCTGCGCGAGCGCGGTGCCGTCGTCAGCGAACGCACCATTCGCCGCTTCCGATCCACCTCCGCGCGGGCCGCTCGGCGGCCCAGCTCCCCGTGGACCTCATCCGACGCGAGGTCACCCGATCGATCACCCGCCATCCCGCCATCCCGATGACGTCGATGACGTCGACAAGATCCGACTCAAGGAGCTGTGCGACGGCTGCCCCGACCTCGACTCTCCGCCCGCGAACGGGTCGCTTCCTTCGCCGACGTACTCGTCCATCGCCGCGGCGGCGCAGCGCTGGAAGCATGGGTCCAGTGGGCCGAGGCATGCGCCCTGCCTGCGCTACGCGGCTACGCCACCGGCCTGCGTTCCGGCTGGGACGCGGTCGCCGCCGGTGTCACCCACGCGTGGAGCTCCGGCCAGGCCGGAGGGCAGGGGGTCATGTTGCATCAAAATAATCAAACGTCAAATGTTTGGACGAGCGAACCCAGACCTGCTCCGCACCCGTGAGCTCGCCGACCAATAAAGATCCAAACCACAATCACGGAACTTGCGCCAGAGTCCAGTTCCAGGGCGTCGCCGGCGGCTAGGTCGCAGCGGGTGCCGGTCGTAGCGGATCGGACCAGTGGTGCGGGTCAATTATGAGGTGAAATATATAACTATGTCCAAAAAGCTCGAGCAGGTAGACGGTGTGAGGCCGGTTGTCGGTGGGGCACAGGGCAATCCGCCTTCCGCCGGTGGGTCGCTGGTGCGGTGGGTGCAATACCAGGCGCCAGTGTTCGTACAGGTGCAGTCGGACGTGGACGGTCGAGGTGGCAGGGTCACCAAAGTGATCGTGGTTGCTGACCCCGGTGACCTACACCTCGCTCGTGACGGCCATGGTCGTTTCCTGGTTTACGACAACGGCTTCGATCCGCTTCGACAGGATGACTCCCAGGTCGGCCTCAATCTCGTCCAGACGGTTTCGATCGCCGAGGACCGCCACCGCTGGCCCGATGGGCACCTCGTCGCCCTCGGGAACGGCTGGGACAGTGGACCCGACCCACGTATTGACCCCGCCTACTACCCCGACCGCAACTGCCTGCCATCACCGGTTGAGCCCGCCGAGGGTGGCACAGGTCTAGCCTGGGATGGTGGTGACCGGTGACGGAGCAGCGCTGCTGCACCGGGCTTATGGCGGCGGCGCTGGTGAGCTCGTCTAGGTCAGCGACGCGATGTGGGCCCTCTGCGCCGGATCGCAGAGCACCTGCTGGTCGGGAATTCCAGTCGGTGTCCTACGCCGCGCTGACCAATGCTGGGATATTCGCGCCCGCCTCCGTACGGGCTGGGCCCCAGAGCCTGGACCGGTCGACCACGGCGCCGGCCGCAACCGGGGACAGGTCGCCATCGACTCTCCGTCTGCCAAGTGCGAGCGAAAGCGTTAACCTTGCACGCAACAGCGTCGCGTATCTAAGAAACTTACCGTTCAACCTACAGGTGTCACAATGCGTGATAAGTGGTGTGGATCGGGGTATCACTACGGTGCGCAACGACCGTTGGACGGTCGTGATCGTAAAGGAAATCGTGATTGAAGCGAATCCCGAGATAGGCGTTGCGCAGGACGAAACAGCTCGTCCCGAGGCTCTGAGGAGGCTGTCTTGCTTCCGGCAGGGGTTCCATGAGCTGCTGATCCGCCGGGCGGACGCAATGTTCGAGGCGGCGGACGCGGTACTACGCACCGACGACCCGGTCAGAAACCCGGCCGACCTGATACTGGCCCCAGAGCGGCGTCGCAGCCACGGGGCCTTGTACAACGGGCTAAGAACCGGTTTCACAAAGGGTGCTAAACAGGGGCATGGTGGGCGGATCGGTGGGTAGCGCTCAGTGTCATGGACGATCAGGAGACGGTCGGCGATGAGGTCTGGGCACGGCTGGCGCCGCTGATCCCGGCCCGTCCGCGGCGGTTCCGCTACCCGGGACGGCGTCCGATCGATGACCGGGCGGCGTTGAACGGGATCCTGTGGGTGCTGCGCAACGACGTGCCCTGGCTGGCAGGAGCTGCACACCCGGCTGCTCGCCGAGTGCAACGCCGCCGGCCTGCTGGACCTGCACCGGGCGCTGGTCGACTCCTCGCACATCCACGCGCTAAAAGGGGGGACCAGACGGGTCCGAGCCCGGTCAACCGAGCCCACCCCGGCAGCAAACACCACCTGATCACCGACGCCAGCGGGGTTCCGCTCGCCGCGCTCGTGACCGGCGGGAACCGGCACGACGTCACCCAGCTCATCGGGCTGGCCGAGGCGATCCCCCCGATTCGTGGCCGTCGGGGGCCGCCCCGCCGCCCGCCCCAGGACCGATGATGATCAGTTCCAGGCGACCGGGAGGGAGTGCACGCCGTAGAACGCCATGGTGCGTCGCATCGGCA
>NZ_JALKFY010000617.1:0-27297 GCF_023242985.1 Frankia sp. Mgl5
ACACCATCAACAAGCCGGAAAGGGAAAGATCACCGATCTTTGATCACGCCAACCGTCGTTACTGACGGATGTAGGTCTGAGCAAGGACCTACCTACCGCTCCCGCAGCCTGGAATCCAGCTCCGGCCAGTCCAGACCGGTGACCAGGTCAGCTGGGGCATTCCAGGCCGAATTCGGTCATGACGGCGGCGGGTACGCCGTCGTCGCAGCCGACCTCGGAGGAGCCGAAGCTGACGACCTTCCAGGTGCCGCCGGTCTCGTGCAGCACCGCCCGGGCACCACCGGCGGAGGGCGAGGAGGTGGCGGCGGAGGCCCAGGTGGAATCGATCGAGGAGATCGTGATCTTTTCGACGGCTGCGTCCGAGGCGATCGCCGGATCACGCTTCACGGCATCAGCGATCGCGGCGATGGGCGACGGGGATGCCGTGGCGACGGGTGTCGAGGAGGCAACGACGACGGGCGTCGGGGATGCCGTGGCGACGGGTGTCGAGGAGGCGGCAACGTCGACGCCGACTGATGCGGACACAGCCTCCTGCCGCTGACCGCCCTCGCACCCGCCCAGGACCATGGTCAGTCCGACCACCGCCGCGACCACCACCACGGTCCTCGTCGCAACGATGATGCAAGTGCGTGCCACGTCAACCCCCGGAGTAGTGCAGTCGGGGGAGGCTAGCACCGATATTCGGCCATGCCGGCAAGAGTCGGGTATCGATCACACGGTCGACATCCCTGGTTGCGACATCCCTGGTTACCGGGCCACCTCCGCCGCCAGTCGGTTCCACCGTCCGTCGGAGGTTCCGGCGCCTTCTGCTTTGCGGCACCGGCGCTCCGTTGGCGGCTGGCTCTGTCGAGGTGCCGGACGTCGCCTTGTGTGCTCGGGCGGCGTTCGCGACGACGGTGACCTCTGCCGTTGAGGGACGCGATGCCAGCGGTTCCCGGCATTGTCGCGCGGGCGGTTATCGCTGCCCAGCAGCGTGATGGAGCCGGACGGTGTGAGGTGCGGCAGCGCTGCCTGGAGGACGGTGAGGTGGGCCCAGAACTTCGCGTCGAAGGCTCGGCGGAGCACGTCGAGGTCCAGGTTGACGATGGGCCCCACGCCCTCCTGGCCGCTGAGGGTGATGATCAGCCAGTCGACGAGGTCGATTGCTTCAAGAACGGCGGCGATCTCGGCACGGTTCCCGCCGTCGGCCCGGTGTCCGATCAGCGCCGGGTCGCTCGCGGCGACGTCGTCGAGGCGCTGCCTGCCACGGCCGACGACATGGACCGTCGCGCCGAGGGCCTGCAGCCGCCGGGCGGTGGCCAGGCCGATGCCCGATGTGCCGCCGACGACCAACGCGGTGCGCTCGTCCATGTGATCTCCTAATTCAAACCGGTACGTCTCGTCTCGAATTGACGCTAGCATGGACGCCGTGACCGACCACACCGCTCCGGACCGCCCCGGGCGCAAGCGCAGCGAGGAGAGCAGGCTGGCCATCCTGGCCGCGGCCGTCGAGCTTGTGGGCGAGGTCGGTTACGCCGGCCTGACCATCGAGGGCATCGCGGCTCGCTCGGGTGCGGGCAAGCAGACGATCTACCGATGGTGGCCGTCCAAGGCCGATGTGCTGCTCGACGCGCTGGCCACCAAGGCTGACCTGCACGTACCCATCCCGGACGAGGGCAGCTACCCCGCCGACCTGCGCGCCTTCCTCGCAGCGAGCTTCCGGCTGGGCCGTGACCGGCGGGTCGTCGACGCGTTGCGGGCGCTGATGGCCCACGCGCAGATCGACGAGGAGTTCCGGGACCGGTTTCGGGCCGCGTTCCTGCAGCGCCGCCGGGACGCGCTCGGGATCATTCTCGACCGTGCTCGGACCCGCGGTGACCTGCCGCCCGTCCCCTCTCCTGGCACCGCCGTCGACCTGATCTTTGGCGTCATCTGGTACCGAATGCTCGCCACCAGCCAACTCGTCGACGAGAACCTGATCGACGAGCTCGTCGCCACGCTCGCCGAACCACGGACCGCCCAACCACAAACCGCCGTAGACACGCCCACCGCACCGGAGGCGAGGAGCACATGACCGGCCCGCGGACGGTTCTGATCACGGGCGCCACCGACGGCCACGGCCGCGCTCTCGCGCACCGGCTCGCCGCCGAAGGCACCACCCTGATCCTGCACGGTCGTGACCCCGACAAGCTCGCCCGTACCGCCGACGACATCCAGACCGCCCACCGTGTCTCGCGGCCCAGGATCATGCAGGCTGATCTGGCCGAACTGGCCCAGGTGCGCCGCCTCGCCAGCGACGTGCAGGCGGTCACCGACCGGCTCGACGTGCTCGTCAGCAACGCAGGCATCGGTGCCGGCCACCCCGACGGACGTACCCGCCGTACCAGCGCCGACGGTTATGAGCTGCGCTTCGCCGTCAACTACCTGGCCGGGTTCCTCCTCACCCTCGATCTGCTCCCGCTGCTGCGCCGGTCCGCCCCGGCCCGCATCGTGAACGTCGCCTCCATCGGCCAGCACCCTCTTGACCTGGGGGACCTGATGATCGAGCGCGGTTACAGCGGCACTCGCGCCTATGGCCAAAGCAAGCTCGCTCAGATCATGTCCGGTTTCGAGCTGGCTCAACGGCTGCCCGGCGCCGAAGTGACGGTCAACAGCCTGCACCCCGCGACCTACATGCCAACCAAGATCGTATTGGCGGAGATCGGCCATCACATCGACAGCATCGACGACGGTGTTTCCGCCACCCACCGGCTCGTGACCGACGACGCCGTCGCTGGTGTCACCGGCCGCTTCTTCGACCGGACTCGCGACACCAGGCCCAACATCCAGGCCTACGGCGAGCAGGCACGAGCCGAACTGTGGAGACGAAGTCTCGAACTCGTGGACCGAGCAGGTGTTCCCCTCTGACCGTATCCACGGGAAGCATGTGATGGGTCACGGGTGACCAAGGGCGCTCGCCCGGTCAGGGGCCTCGACACCCCTGAGTCGACGCTCCGGCTGGTGGTGCCCGAAGCCGAGGTCGAGGCCCAGATCGGTCCGATGCGCCGGATGTGGGACGCGGGAGGGGAGTACACGCCGGACTGCCCCGGCGACCTCCGCAACGAGGTGGACGCCGAGATGTACTGCCTCGGGACCCGCGCCGAGGACAGCTCGACGATCTATGCCCACGTGTACGTGGCCTGGGTCAGCGGCGACAGGACCTGCCTCGGATGGAGCTATGGCGGACCGACCCCTTCCGGGACTCCTGCGACGACCGACGTCCGCCCGGCTGACCGCGCTCCCGCATGCATTCCCGCGTCAGGACTCCAGGAGGCTCCGCAGGCGTCCAAGGTCCGCACGCACGAGCGCCGCGTCCCGATCGAAATCGCCATCCGCCACGCCGGGCAGCTGGTAGAGCGTGAAGACGACCTCGCTGCCCTCACTGTTGCGCAGTACTCGGAGCGGGTTGTGAACCACCGTTCCGTCCGGGAGCGTCACATCGTGGTCAAGCACACCGTGCTGCACCGGACCCGTGAAGGAGACTTCGACCGTTCCCATCGGTGAATCCGTCACCCAGCGCCCTTCCTCGAGCCGGATGCCGTTGCTCAGGCCCGCCGCCCACAGGGGAAGGTTCTCCGGGTTCCCGGCGAAGGCCGCGACCGCCGCGGGGGCGCGTTCGATGGGCTGTGAGATGTGCAGCGCTTGCCACGTCATTCGACCAGGCTACGAGGAGCCGCGGCACACGCGGGGGAGGGTGACGACGCCGTCCGACGGAATGCGGCCTCTTCAGCGGCCACCCTGACGGCCTCACACTGAGTCATGTTCGACTCGGCACTAGCGTTCGGGGAACAGCTCGGCTGCGTTGGCCGCCGCGGTCGCCTTGAGCGCAGGTGTGTCGCGGGCGGGGATGTATCCGGCTGTCACGGCTTCGTCGACGGCGTGGTCGTAGGCGGCGAGGTAGGCCTGGCGGTCGGGGTAGAGGGTCCGCAGGCGGGTGGTCGGGAAGGGTGACATCGTTCCGAACAGGGAGTCCATCAGGGAGGCGCCCGGGACGGTACCGCTGTAGGTCGCGACGGGAACCTCGAGCTCCGGCATCCGTATACCGCCGAGGGCGTTGCCGTAGGTGTCCCGCTCGATGCGCGGCGGGTTTCCGGCGAAGGCGATACGGGGCAGTGCCGGCGGCGGGGCTCCACCCGAGGCCCACCTCACCAGGTCCGTGCTGGCGGCGGACACGACCGGCTGCCAGTTGAGCGAGTTCGGAGCCGCCGTCGCGCCGACTGCGCCCGAGGTCGACCCGAGAGCGGCCGCGGGCAGGGTGAGGCCGTCGCGGGTGAAGAGCTTGACCACGTCGCCGATGGTGTCGGAACCGCCCCCGGCATGGGCGGCACCCGCGATCTCCCAGAATCGGAACGTGGCCGAGTCCGGTTGACGCGCCGGGTGGATCGACTCCGCCTCGGTCTCCGTGCTAACGAGGATCGACGGGATGCCGAGGTCATCGCGGATTCGCGTGGGCGGCCGGGTGAGCGAGGCGGCGGCGTCGTCGACTTCCGCGGCTATCTGGAAATCGGCCGCGCGCCCGAAGCTGGTGATCAACAGGGCGCCGTCGAGTGCCTTGCTCAGGGGCTGGACGCCGTTGAGGTAGGAGGTCAGGCGGAAGCCGGACTGGGATGCGCCGGTGCCGAACACGTGCTTGACGTCAAATCCGGCCATCGGGTCGATCGGCAGCTCTCCACGCTCGCGCCCGACGAGGAGCGCGGCCTTCGTGAAGATGTCGTAGGAGAAGTTGTCGCCGGGATGGGTCAACGATCCGTAACGATGCGGGTCCCAGTTCCGCAGGCCGTTTCCTTCGGCTCCGGGAACTCCGTCGAGGCCGACCTTCTGAGCCGACACGTAAACGGTGGCGTCGCCGTCGCGCACGCTCTCGTGGGTGAAGCTGCCGATCTCGAATCCGGCCGTCACATTGAGCCAGGACAGCCAGACGGTGCCGCTGAACTTCCTGGGCTCGCTGGGACGGATCACGAGAATCCGCGTCCTGAACGGTGCCGTGGCGGCCGGCCGCAACGTCCAGCGGCCATCCGTACCGAGCTGCGTGCCCGGCGCCGGGGCGTAGGAGGTGGCGTTGCCGTCGAGGATGAACTCCTGGGCGGTGTAGCCATAGCTGGCGAGGTCGAACACCGGGAGCGAGAAGGGGTTCGGACGGTCGCCATTGGTCGTCGGTCCCGTGACGGTCGTCCCGGTGCGCCTCGCCGCGTTGACGGTCGGCGTCGCTGTCTGGGTGGGCGTGTCTCCGCCAACGTCGTCAGCGCAGGCCGCGACACTGGTCAGAGCTGTGACCGCCGCGAGGGAGAGCAGAAGCGGGGCTAATCGACCTGGCCGGCGTCGTCTCATGCGCGCTCCTGATATCTGTGCACGGCAGAGGCCGCTGTCGCGTGTAAAGGGCTTGGCGGGCGCTATGACCCTAGTGCCACAGTAGGTGTGCGTCCAGACGATCCAGAAATATTATCTGGCCGTCGACGAGCTTTGTGGCCGCCGTCGCCCGGTCGAACCATCCACGGGCAGCGGTCGGCCACCCGTGGAGGATCGCGAATCCGGAACAGGGGAAGCAGCTGACCGAGCTGTTCACGCAGGTGGCCGGGTGGTTCTTCGCGGATACTCTCGTCCAGGTCACCACGTTCAAGATCCTGCCGACCAGGCCGAATGAGGAGCCTGGGACGGTCCACGGAACATTCCGCAGCACCGCCGCCCCGGAGACGAGCTCCATCGCGTTCCGGTGGGTGAAGCAGGCGGACGGGTTGGAGCTCGCGGATTTCGCCATCGAGAGCCTGTGGATCACGACGACCTACCGGCAGCAGTTCGCGCAGGTCATGAATCAGGGATCGACGCCTTCCGAAGGTACTGACGATCCGTCCGGTCCCTACGCTTGGGGACATGACGACAGCACGATCCCGCGCCAGTCGACTGTTGTCAGTAGACGTCGCGAAGATAACGCCCGTCGGTGATGAGCTGTCGGACATAGTCGCCGGCCTGTTCGGCGTTCAGGTCCCCGTGCTTCGCCACGACGTCGCGCAGGGCGGTGTCGACGTCCCTGGCCATCCGTGCCGCGTCTCCGCACACGTAGACCACGGCGCCCTCGCACAGCCAGCGCCACAGCGGTGCGCCTCGCTCGCGCATACGGTCCTGCACGTAGATCTTGGCTCGCTGGTCGCGGGAGAAGGCCGTGTCGAGTCGGGTCAGCAGTCCCGACCGCGCGAACTCGGCAAGCTCATCGCTGTAGTAGAAGTCGGTCGCGTTGCGCTGCTCGCCGAAGAAGAGCCAGTTGCGACCGGTGTGACCGCGGGCCCGGCGCGTGTCCAGGAAGGCGAGGAACGGGGCCAGCCCGGTGCCCGGGCCGATCATGATCATCGGCGTCTCCGGGTCGGACGGTGGGGCGAATCCCGAGGAGCGGGCGACGGCGACCTGTATTGGCGTACCGGCCGGAGCATCGGCGAGGAACGCCGACGCCACGCCGGTGCGTGCCGCGCCCGAGGGTGCGTCGTAGCGCACCACGGACACAAGTGTCCGAATCCGCCGAGGCGAGACTTCGGCCGACGACGAGATCGAGTACCGGCGTTCGCGTAGGGGCCTGAGGAGCTCGCACCACTCCTGCGCGGAGGCGTGCGTGCCGGTCTCGGCGATCACATCCACGGTCTGCCGTCCCCACAGCCACCCGTCAAGATCCGCACGGTCGCCGCGCAGCAGACGTTGGAGGTGGCGTGAGCCGCTGCGCTCAGCCACGAAGGTGAGAAACGCGCGGGATGGCTTCGCGATCTCAAGATGGTCGCGTAGGGCGACGGCGAGCTCTGTCTGGCCGAACTGGGGCAGTTCGACGATCGTGTCGCCGCGCAGACCTGTCGTGCTGAGCCATTCGTCGACCAGCTCGGCGCGATTGCTGGGCCGCAGGACTAGGACGTCACCGGTCTCATAGCCAAGGTCGCTGTCCCCCAGGTCGATCAGGAACTCGCGAACCTCCTTGGCTGAACCCGCGCCGCTGAGCAGTCGGTTGCCCGCCAGGATCACCCGGTGCGTCTCGCTCACCCGCGGGGCCGAGGACGCGCCCGGGAGCCGCGACACCGGCGGCGCAGGCGCAGGCACAGACACAGGCGCAGGCTCGGGTCTGGTGGGGGAGGCCCCTGCGCGAGCGGCAAGCACCCGGTCGAGCCAGGCCTGGGCCGCCTCGTCGAAATCCGGCTCGCAGTCGACCCGGTCGGCCAGGCGCAGTCCGCCGAGTTCGGCGAGCAGCTCGTCGATACGCCGGCCATGGCCGCAGAAGTCGCTGTAGCTGCTGTCACCGAGGGCGATCACGCTGAAGCGGACGTCGTCGAGCGGCATCGAGCGAGCTCGCAGCCTCGCCAGGAATTCGGAGCCGTTGTCGGGGGACTCCCCGTCGCCGAAGGTGCTCGTGACGACCACGAGGTCGGTGCGCGGGGCGATGTGGTCGATCTCGTTGAGGGACAGCCTGGTGACGACGGCGCCGGACTCGGTCAGCCTCGCCTCGGCCTGTTCGGCGACCCGTTCCGCGTTGCCGGTCTGGGAGGCCCAGCCGAGCAGCACCCTGCGCTCGCCTGTCCCCGACGAGATCTCGTGTCCTTCGGCCGGAAGGCGTGACCAGAGACCGGCCAGTACGCCGTTCACCCACAGGGCCGTCCGCGCGGTGACTGGTGCCGAGGGCGGGAGCGTGGGTACCGAGGTGAGCGGTCCGCGCGCCAGGTCGAGACCCAGGCCCGCCACGAAGCCAGCCAGATAGGTGCTTTCATCGTCGTTAAGCGCCGGGGCGGCCGTCCCGGCAAGCCCGAGCAGTCTCGCGACGGGGGCGGCGGAGGCCACGTCGCCCGCCTGAAGGGCTGAGGCCACGTTGCCCGCCTGAAGTACGTCGTTCGTGACGGTGGGCGGAGGCTGGGCCGTCGTGGGCGTGTGGACGCGCGTGAGCGCGACGGCGCTGGCCTTGAACCCGGGCTGCAGGGAGACAGGGTCCACCGCGTCGGATGTCGTGGCGTTCACCGCGAGGTACTCGCCGAACATGTCGTTCCAGTGGAACGGGGCGAAGCAGTTGCCCGGCTGGACCCGGTCGGTGACGACGGCGGGAAGGACGGCGCGCCCTCGCCGCGAGGCGACCTCCACCTGGTCCCCTGCGGAGATTTCGAGTGCCGCGGCGTCGTCCGGGTGAATCTCGATGAACGGGGCCGGGTTGAGCTTGTTGAGTCGCCCGACGCGCCCGGTCTTGGTCAGGGTGTGCCACTGGTGCTGGAGGCGACCTGTGTTGAGGAGATATGGGTACTGCTCGTCGGGCATCTCCTGCGGGTCGACGTGCGGCCGCGGCCAGAACTTCGCCCTCCCGGACGGAGTCGGGAACCGTGGGCCGTCGTCGGTCAGGTAACGGATCGGGTTGCGAGCGCCGGCGCCTGGCGGTGCGGGCCACTGCATCGGCCCGTCCCGCAGTCTGTCGTGGGTGATGCCGCGTAGGTCCCATCCGGTCACCGGATTCCACGCCTGACGCAGCTCGTCGAACACCTCCTGCGCACTGTTGTAGGTGAAGTGGTCGGCATATCCCAGACGGGCGGCGATCCCGGCGATGAGCTGCCAGTCGGCGCGTGCCTGGCCGGGCGGGTCCGCCGCGGGCTGGGCGAGGGTGAGATTCCGTTCGGAGTTCACCATCACGCCGGCCGTCTCCGCCCAGACGGCCGCGGGCAGGACGACGTCGGCGTAACCGGTGGTCTCCGTTTCGGTGAAGGCCTCGTGGACGAGGACGAACTCGGCCGTCTCCAGGCCTTCGATGACGGTGCGGCGGTTCGCCACGGTGGCGACCGGGTTGGTGCAGATGATCCATGCCGCCTTGATCGCCCCGGTCGACATCTGCTCGAACATTCCGATCGTGCCGTTGCCGTGGTCCGCGCGGATCGTGTCCGCCGGCAGGCCCCAGAGCTGCTCGATGTGTGCGCGGTCGGCGGGATCCAGGAGCGACCTCTGCCCGGGTAGGCCCGGCCCCATGTAACCCATCTCGCGGCCGCCCATCGCGTTGGGCTGTCCGGTGAGCGAGAACGGCCCGCTCCCGGTGCGGCAGATCGCGCCGGTCGCGAGGTGGAGGTTGATCAGAGCGTTGGTGTTCCAGGTCCCGTGGGCGGACTGGTTGAGTCCCATCGTCCAGCAGCTCATCCAGTTCCCGGCGGCCGCGATGAGTGCCGCGGCGGCGCGTAGGTCGTCTTCCGGGATACCGGTGATGCCGGCGACAGTGGCCGGGTCGTAGCCGGCGAGGAGGTCGGGCATGGCGGCCCAGCCCTCGGTGTGGGCGGCGACGAACGACTCGTCGACCGCGCCGGAGGCGTGCAGCAGGTGGAGCAGTCCGTTGAGCAGTGCGATGTCCGTGCCCGGCCGGAGCTGGAGGAACAGATCGGCCTTGTCCGCCGTCGCCGTCCGGCGGGGGTCGACCACGATGAGCTTCGCGCCGGCCTTGACACGATCCATAAGCCGCAGGAACAGGATCGGGTGGCAGTCGGCCATGTTCGCGCCGATGACGAGGAACACGTCGGCGTGGTCGAAGTCGTCGTAGCTGCCGGGGGGAGCGTCCGCACCGAGGCTGAGCTTGTAGCCCGAGGCGGCGCTGGCCATGCACAGCCGGCTGTTGCACTCCTGGTACTGGGTGCGCAGGAAGCCCTTGGCGAGCTTGGTGATCAGATACTGCGCCTCGATGCTCAGCTGGCCGGAGGTGTAGATGCCGATGGCGTCCGGGCCGTGTTCGTCGCGCAGCGCCGCGAGGCGGGCGGCGGCGAGGTCGAGCGCCGTGTCGACGTCGACCGGGGCCGGCTCCTCGTCGCGGCCGGCCCGGGCGAGCGCGGTGGTGAGCCGTCCGGGCGCGTTGAGCATTTCGGCTGTGGTCGCGCCCTTGGTGCACAGTCGGCCACGATTCGCCGGATGATCGGGATCCCCTGTGGAACGGACGACCCGCGGGGTGTCCCCACCGCGGTCGACCTCGAGGACGATCCCGCAGCCGACACCGCAGTACGCGCACACGGTGCGGACCCGGTCCAGCGCGACCTTGGTGGTCACAGAAGCCCCAGGCGCACTGTGCGGTGTCCTGCGGGTGGGGCGATAGACGGCGCTGACACAGTGCGACGGTTCCAGAGCCGGGTTACCCGGGCTCGCGTGTCGGGTTGCGGTCGCGCAACCGTCCCCTCACCACGGCGGACGGCGCGTGGCGAGCAATCCGTTTCGGCGAAGTAACCGTGCCGACCGCCCGGGATAACTCGCGGTGGTCAAGGTGGCACCAACCCAGAGCGGAGAGGGGACTGCTTCATGCCCGCAACCCGCCGGAAGCACGTCGTCGTCGTCGGTAACGGTATGGTCGGCCAGCGGTTCGTGGAGACACTGCGGCAACGCGACACCGGGGGCCGGTTCTCGATCACCGTGGTGGGCGAGGAGCCGCGCCGTGCGTACGATCGCGTCGCGCTCTCGTCCTACTTCGACGGAGTGAGCGCCGCCGAACTGGACCTCGTGGCCGCGGGCACCTACGACAGCCCGCACGCGACGCTGCATCTGGACGAGTCCGTCGCGGCGATCGACCGGGCCGCCTCGACCGTCACCACCAGCCGCGGTCGCACCCTCGACTACGACGTCCTCGTGCTGGCCACCGGCTCGTACCCGTTCGTCCCCCCGGTCCCGGGCAGGGACCTGGACGGCTGCTTCGTCTACCGGACCCTTGACGACCTGGACGCCATCCGCGCCGCTGCCGCTGCCGCGGCCGAACACACGCGTGGCCGCCGGGCCGGGCTGGTCGTCGGCGGTGGGCTGCTCGGGCTCGAGGCGGCGCGGGCGCTGCGCCTGCTCGGCATGAGCCCGCACGTGGTGGAGCTGGCGCCGCGGCTGATGCCGCTCCAGGTGGACGAGCCCGGCGGCGCGGTGCTCCGCCGACTGATCGAGCGCCTCGGCGTCACCGTCCACACGGCGACGTCCGTGGCCGCCGTCGAGCCCAGCGGCGGACGGCTGCTCGCCACCCTGGCCAACGGCACCGAGCTCGACCTGGACGTCGTCGTCTTCTCCGCCGGCATCCGTCCCCGCGACCAGTTGGCGCGTGAGTGTGGCCTTGCTGTCGGGTCGCGCGGCGGCGTCGCGGTGGACGCACGGTGCCGCACGACCGACGAGTCCATCTACGCCATCGGGGAGTGCGCCGTCGTCGACGGTCATGTGTACGGCCTGGTCGCCCCGGGGTACGACATGGCCTCCGTGGTCGCCGAGCAGCTGCTCGGCCGGGACGCCACGTTCACCGGCGCGGACCTGAGCACGAAGCTCAAGCTGCTCGGTGTCGACGTCGCCAGCTTCGGTGACGCCCTCGCGGCCACGGCGGGTGCGCTGGAGGTCCGCGTCGAGAACGCGGTGGAGAACACCTACGCCAAGATCGTCGTCTCCGACGACGCCAGCACGCTGCTCGGTGGCATCCTCGTGGGTGACGCGAGCCGCTATGCGGCACTGCGCCCGCTGGTCGGGCGGCGGCTCCCGGCGGACCCCGTCGCGATGATCGCCCCGACCGGCGGAGTCGACCTCGACGCGGGGGCCCTGCCTCGCGAGGCGCAGATCTGCTCCTGCAACGACGTCTCCAAGGGCGCGATCCTGGACTCGATCGTCGAGCACGGTCTCACCGACGTCGCGGGGATCAAGGCGTGTACGCGGGCCGGCACGACCTGCGGGTCCTGCGTGGCCCTACTCAAGCCACTGCTGGCCGAGGCCGGCGTCGAGGTCGGCACAGGGCTGTGCGAGCACTTCGACGTCACCCGGGCCGAGCTCTTCGAGATCGCCCGCAGTCAACGGATCGGCACCTTCACCGAGCTCGTCCAGCGGCACGGACGTGGCCGCGGCTGCGACACGTGCAAGCCCGCCGTGGCCTCGATCCTGGCCAGCCTGGGGCACGGCTACGTCCTGGACGGAGAACAGGCCGCACTGCAGGACACCAATGACCACTTCCTCGCGAACCTCCAGAAGAACGGCACCTACTCGGTGGTGCCCCGCATCCCGGGCGGGGAGATCACGCCGGAGAAGCTGATCGTCATCGGCGAGGTGGCCCGCGACTTCGGCCTCTACGTGAAGATCACCGGTGGGCAGCGCGTCGACCTGTTCGGGGCGCGGGTCGAGCAGTTGCCGCTGATCTGGAGGCGTCTGGTCGACGCCGGGATGGAGTCCGGCCACGCCTACGGGAAGGCGATGCGGACCGTGAAGAGCTGCGTCGGCTCGACGTGGTGCCGCTACGGTGTCCAGGACTCGGTCGGCCTCGCGATAGACCTCGAACTGCGCTACCGCGGCATCCGCGGTCCTCACAAGATCAAGGCTGGTGTCAGCGGCTGTGCCCGCGAATGTGCCGAGGCGCAGGGCAAGGACATCGGCGTGATCGCCACGGATACCGGCTGGAACCTCTACGTCGGCGGCAACGGGGGAGCGCGCCCGCGGCACGCCGACCTGTTCCTCACCTCGGTCGACACCGGGACCCTCGTCAGGACCATCGACCGTTTCATCATGTTCTATGCGCGAACGGCCGACCGCCTGCAGCGGACGTCCACCTGGGTCGAGTCGCTGTCCGCGGACGGTCAGGACGGACTGGCGTACCTGCGCGGCGTGCTCGTCGACGACAGCCTCGGCATCTGCGCCGAACTGGACGCCGCCATGGAATCGCACGTCGCGCACTACTCTGACGAGTGGGCTGACACCCTCGCCGACCCCGAGCGGCTCAGGCGGTTCGTCAGTTTCGTGAACGCACCGGAGGTGCCGGACCCGTCCATCCAGTGGGCGCCCGAGCGCGGCCAGATCAAACCGCTGATCGCCGGCCCGACCCTGGAGGTGGTGTCGTGAGGACCGTGGAGGCTGTGGAGGCCGTAGAGGCCGTGGAAGCCGCGGGGGCTGTGGAGGCCGACGTGTGGGACAGCGTCTGCGGCTCCCGCGACCTCCCCGTCGAGCGGGGCGTCGCCGCTCTGCTCGGTGACGTCCAGGTCGCGATCTTCCGGACCTACGACGGCGCGCTCTTCGCCGTCGGCAACCGGGATCCGTTCACCGGGGCGTTCGTGCTCTCCCGGGGCATCGTGGGTTCCCGGGGCGAGACCCCCACGGTCGCCTCCCCGCTCCACAAGCAGGTCTTCGACCTGCGCACCGGCCGCTGCCTGGACTCGGACGGCGTCGCCATCCCGACCTACCCGGTGCGGGAACGCGCCGGTCGCGTGGAGGTCCGCGTCGGGACGGAAGCCGGGCGAGCGTCGCGGTGACCGACTCCGGCCTGACGGCGCCCGTCGAGCCGCTCGCCGGTTACACGGTCGCGCTCACCGCGGCGCGCCGGCGTGAGGAGTTCGGCGCGGCCCTGGAGCGGCGCGGCGCCAAGGTCGTCTACGCCCCCGCCATACGCATCGTGCCGCTCGCGGACGACGCCCAGCTGCGGGAGGCCACCGAACGCTGCATCGCCGCACCCGTGGACGTCGTCGTAGCCACCACCGGAATCGGCTTCCGGGGCTGGGTCGACGCGGCCGAGACGTGGGGTCTCGCCGACCGGCTGGTCGCGGCGTTCGAGTCGGCGGATCTGCTGGCGCGCGGGCCGAAGGTGCGCGGTGCGATCCGGGCGACCGGGCTGCGTGAGGCGTGGTCACCCGAGTCGGAGTCATCCTCCGAGGTCATGTCATACCTGACCGCCCACGGCGGCCTGGACGGCAAGCGGATCGCGGTGCAGCTGCACGGCGAGCCACTGCCGGACATGGTCCAGACGCTGCGCGCGGCCGGCGCCGAAGTCATCGAGATTCCCGTCTACCGGTGGGTCCCGGCGCAGGACATGGCTCCCGTCCGCCGCGTGGTGGAATGCGTCGCGGCACGGTCGCTGGACGCGGTCGCGTTCACGAGCGCGCCCGCCGCCGCGAGCTTCCTGCAGACAGCCGACGAGATGGCGCTGCGATCCGCCGCCGCGGAGGCGATGCGCGGCCCGGTTGTCGCCGCCTGCGTCGGCCCGGTGACGGCCGCTCCCCTCGGGCGGGCTGGGATTCCGTGCGTGATCCCGACGCGGGGACGTCTGGGCGCGCTTGTCCGGGAGATCGTGGAGCAGGTGCCCATCCGGCGTGGCCTGCGACTGCGCGTCGGCGAGCGCGCGCTGGACGTCCGTGGCCACGCCGTGGCCGTCGACGGTGCGCTCGTCGCGCTGCCCGCCGCCTCGATGACGCTGCTGCGCGCCCTGGCGGCCAGGCCTGGCTATGTCGTCTCCCGGGCGGACCTGCTCAACCTGACCGGCACGACCGACGAGCACGCGCTCGAGGTCGCCGTGGGCCGCCTGCGCACGTCGCTCGGCGACCCCGCCCTCATCCGGACCGTGGTGAAGCGCGGATACCGGCTCGACTGTGAGCCGGTATCCGCCTCCTCCGGGTGCCTCTAGGCCGTCTCGGCGTCCAGGTTGTCCCGGTGTCCAGGCCATCCCGGTGTCTCAGATGCCGGCGGCGCGATTCTCGGACGGCCGGACATAGACGGCCCAGGTGACCGCGAGGCAGAGTGCGTAGAAGGCGATGAAGCCGACGTAGGCCGCGTCGCCGTTGCCGCTGCTCAGGAACGACTGGCGGAACGCGATGTTGACGAGCACACCGCCGAAGGCGCCGATCGCGCCGGCGATGCCGATCACGGCGTTCGCGATGCGCCGTGCCTCCTGGTCTCCGTCCGTGCGTAGCCGGAACACCGCCGGGATCATCTTGTAGACCGAGCCGTTGCCGATCCCGCTGAAGACGAACAGCGCCATGAACCCGACGAGGAACAGCGGCAGCGAGCCCTGCTTCGAGGCGACGAGCACGATGCTGCCGGCCGCCGCCATCGCGGCGAAGTTCCACAGCGTCGTCCGCGCACCGCCGAGGCGGTCGGCCAGCCAGCCGCCGACCGGGCGGACGAGCGAGCCGGTCAGCGGCCCGAGGAACGTCAGATACATGACCTTCACCGGGTCGACCCTGCCGGTTGCCGCGGAGAGGAAATGGGAGCCGAACTCGTTGGACAGCACCTGCCCGAACGCGAAGCCGAAGCCGATGAACGAGCCGAACGTCCCGATGTAGAGCAGCGAGATCAGCCAGGTGTGCACGTCGCCGCAGGCGTCGCGCATCGCCCGCTTCTCGTTCCGCACGTTGGCGATGTTGTCCTGTAGCAGCGCGGCCGCCGCGATCGCGATCACCACCAACGGCAGGTAGATCGCGACCATGACCCGCGGATGATCCTTCCCCGCGGTCGCGATGACGAGCAATCCGATCAACTGGACAGTCGCGACCCCGATGTTGCCCCCGCCGGCGTTGAGCCCGAGCGCCGCGCCCTTGAGCCGCTGCGGAAAGAAGGAGTTGATGTTGGTCATGGACGAGGCGAAGTTCCCGCCCCCGACGCCGGCCAGTGCGGCCAGGACCAGCAGCGTCGCGTAGCTCGTCCCGGGCTTCAACGCGATCCCGGTGGCGATCAGCGGGACGAGCAGAAGCGCCGCCGAGATGACCGTCCAGTTGCGTCCGCCGAACTTCGCGACGGCGAACGTGTACGGCAGCCGCACAGCGGAACCGATCGCGGTCGGCACTATCGTCAACATGAACTTCTCGGCGGCGGCCTGCTTCGGGTCAGCGGAGATCCCGTAATTCGGGCCGAGGAACAGCACGAACACCGACCACAGCGACCAGATCGAGAACCCGATGTGCTCGGAGAACACCGACACGAGCAGGTTGCGCCTGGCGACCGCCCGGCCTCCTCCGTCCCAGAACCGCTCGTCCTCGGGACGCCAGTCCTCCAGCCATCGCCCCCGGATCAGCCCGCCAGTCGGCGGTGCGGTGGTGGCAGTCGGAATCGGATCCAACGTCGTGGTCATCGTTCCTCCGGTCGGCTGCGTAGTCCGGTTACCGTGATGACCCTAGGAACCGCGGATTGCCTGGGCGTTCGCGTGCGGGGGCGACGTCGCAACGGATCCCACACCGTGCGCGGTAGCGGCTGGTGAGGTTCGGTCGCGGCCGGTTGGCGGCCAGACGAACTACAGCCGGGCCAGGAGGCCGCGAGTCGCCTCGACGCACCGGGCGAGCCGGTCATGGGGGCTGACGCCGGCTTCTGCCTGTGAGCGGATCGGTACCTCGAGTCCGATCACCCGGTCGCGGGGCAGCGCCGTGAGCAGGTCGAGCAACGGCAGTTCACCCGTGCCCGGCACCATCCGCTCGAACATCGCCTCCGTCATGTAGTCGGAGCTGGCGGGGACCAGCGGCGCGTCGCTGAGCTGGATGTAGCCGACGACGTCGGAGTCCAGTGCCGCGATGTCGTCGGGAGTGGAACCGGACCGGATGATGTGCATCGTGTCGATGAGGAGACGGAAGTCCGGCCGCCCTACCTGGCGGATGGCGTGGAGCGCCGTCGGTAGATCCCCGATTGTCAGGCCCGGGCCCGGCTCGATGGTCGTCTCCATACCGAACGACGCCGCCAGCTCGGCGAGAAGTCCGAACTGCTGCACGCTGCGGTCCGGATCGGGATCGAGGGAGACGGTGTTGACTCGTCGGACACCCAGCTCCGCCATAAGCTCAAGATCGGGAACCCGGTCGCGGACATCAGTACCCGCGCGGACGTTCATACCTTCGCCGAGTGAGATGGAGATGCCGCGGTCACGCATCGCCGCGATCATGTTCCGTCGCAGCGGGGCGTCCTCGCGTAACGAGAAAGGAGGGTAGCCAAGTGAGCTGTACGGATTGGATTCCAGGCCGGTGGAAATGTGCCGGCAGCCGAGATCGGCGGCCAGGGAGACGAAGTCCACCGGTGGCATTCCGAAGACGCTGAGAAACTCGATACCCAAGCTTTCCATCGGTTTCGCCTTCTTTCTGTGGTGGCAGGGCTCTGCCGTGCCGGAGCCGACGGCGTCGTGGGGGGCGGCGCGGGTCCGCGGGATATCTCGACAGGGACGTGCGTGGCTGTCGCTCAGGCCACCTTGAGGGAGACGCGTACCGCGTCCTGGCCGGGCACGCGTCGATCGGCCAGCGCCAGCGCGTCTTCGAACTGTTCCAGCGGGAACGACGCGCCGTGGAGCACGCCGGTGGGCACCTTCCCCTCGTTGATCATTGTGCAGGCGCCGGCCAGGTCGAGGCCGCCGCCGGGCGCGATGGTCAGGTGACGCAGCGGGATCTGACTGACGTCGAATCCGTCGAGAAGCCGGTCCTTCATCCCGGCCGCGACGATCGTGGCGCCGGTCCGGGCGATCCGCATGGCGGTCTTCAGCGTCACCGGGTTGCCTGACGCGGCGTCGAGGACGACGTCCGCCATCGCTCCGCCGGTGATCTCGGCGACGCGGGCGACCACGTCCTCGTTCTCCACATCGATGGCGTGATCCGCGCCGACCTCGAGCGCGGTGTCGAGTCGGAGCCGGTCGCCGGCCAGCCCGGTCACGATGATCGTTCCAGCGCCGGCCGCGCGGGCGCCGACGATCGCGGCCAGCCCCATGTGGCCAGGGCCCTCCACCACCAGAGTCTGGCCGGGCTGCACGGACCGGATCCAGGTGATCGCGTTGGTCAGGCACTCGTAGACCGTCAACTCGGTCGCCGGCAGGTCGTCGCGAAGCCGGTGGACCTCCGAGCCGGGCACGAGCTCCATGTAGTCGGCATAGCCGCCGAAGAGCCCGGATCCCTCATCAAGAGGAAAGTCGAACCCGTAAACCCTGCTCCCGGTTGGTCCGCGCACTACTGAACGGACCCCGACCCGGTCGCCTTCCCGGACGCCGAACTGCGCCTGCGCCTCCGGTGTGATCTCGTCGATCCGACCGACGATCTCGTGACCGGGAACGGCGGGGAACACCCCACCCGAGGGCACCGGCGCGTGCCCCCTGAACTGGTCGACATCGCTGTGGCAGATACCGACCGCCTCGACCCGCAGCACCGCGCATCCCGGCCTTAAGGCCGGCTTCGGGACCTCTCGAAGCTCCCAGGTCTCGTCACCCTTGAACACGATCGCACGTGGCACGTCAACGTCTCCTCACGACGAAGTGAGCTTCATAGTTATCTGTCAGTCGACAGGCAAGTCAATACTTGACGGTCGACTGACAGATTCATAAAGTGACGGATCGTGACGGCGGCCAGCGGGGCGAGGCGGACTCAGGCGGAACGGCGCGCGGCCTCCGAGGAGGCGGTGCTGCGGGCCGCCGCCGAGCTGATCGCGGAACGTGGGATCGAGCGTGCGTCGCTGCGCAGCATCGGCGCCCGCGCCGGGATCAGCCGTGCGATGCCCGCCTACCACTTCGGGTCGAAGGACGTCCTGATCGCCCGGCTCGCCGAGCGGGCACATGAGCGGACGTTGGGGGCGACCACGGAGGCGCTCAGGCAGGCGCGTCAACGCGTTGACGGGCTCTCCAGGCTCGAGGTGCTGCGGGCGACCATCGAGACCTACCTCCAGGTCTTCACCACGGCGGACTCTCCGGAGGAGCGTGCTGTCGTCGTGCTGTGGGGCGCCACCTTTCCCGCAGAGGCGGCGCTACCCACCGTCATCGAGGTGGACCGGCAGACGCATGACCAGCTCGCCGAGACGATCCGCGGTGGCCAACAGGACGGATCGATCCGCCAGGACATCGACGCCGATGCCGCGGCCATCATGATCACGGGAATGGCCCGCGGTGTCGCGGCCCTCTCGCTCACCCAGTCCGGCGCGGCCGACATGACACTGGTGCGAACCCTCTGCGGCGAAGCCATCTCCGCCGTACTCGGCACCCGTGACGAAACTCCCCCTCACACGCCGCGGACCTCGAACCCGCCGACCGGCCAGACCGGGCGTACCGCGCCGGAGGACGCCGCGTAGAAGGACAACGCCTGATGCAGGCCGTCGGGAGCGTGGCAGCCCAGCTCGCCTGGCTGCGCGAGACGGATCACCGGGTCTCCGGCCCGACCGTTCCGCTCCTGGGCCGAAGCCCGCCGGAGGCACTTCCAGCCTCGCTGACGACCGGTCGGCATCGTCGTCGAGGATCTGGAGGGTCGGTCACAATCCGTGGATGCCTCTAGGCATCGCTCCTGCCTCGGCTGGCCGTAACCGTCACCGCCGCATTCGCGGGCCAGTTGTGCGTAGGGGAGCCCGTCGCCGGGGATCGCCGGTTGGTCAGGGTCGACCAGGGCGCTCAACCGCGTCCCCCCGCTATGCCTGGCGGTCTCAGGGGTCAGCGCATCACCTGCATGCTTTCCGGCCCGACACGCCGGGCAGGCCTGGTGGGATGGGAACCGTGAGGAATGACATCGGGTAAAATGACGCCCAGCAAGGATGATCGTGGCCGGGTCGTGTGCTGCCGCCGTCTCCGCGTCGGTATTGCTCGGAAAGAAACAGACGCATGACGAAAGAACGGGGACGAAACGTGCGGGTCGCGGTCTTCTCGTCGAAGGACTATGACCGCAGCTTCCTGAGCAGCGCTCAGACCGGTAGCCTGGAGCTCAATTTTTTTGAGCACCGGTTGACCGAACAGACTGCGGGTCTGGCGCAGGGACATGACGCGGTCTGCGTGTTCGTCGAGGATGAGGTGTCGGCCGGCGTGCTGACCAGGCTCGCCGCGGACGGCATCCGACTAGTGGTGCTGCGCTCGGCTGGGTATGACAATGTCGACCTCGCTTGTGCTCGTTCGCTCGATATTGTCGTCGCCCACGTGCCGGCCTACAGTCCGCATGCGGTCGCCGAGCACGCGGTCGCCTTGATCCTGGCCCTGAACCGCCATGTGTGCCGGGCCTACAACCGGGTGCGTGAGTACAACTTCGCTCTCACTGGCCTACTTGGTTTCGACCTCCACGGACGCACCGTAGGAGTGGTCGGCACCGGGGCGATCGGCACCGTCTTCGCGCGGATCATGACGGGATTCGGATGTCGAGTGATCGCACATGATGTCAGACGTAACCCGGAGTGCGAACGACTCGGCGTCGGATACGTCGCACTGAACCAGCTTCTCGACGAGTCGGACATCATATCACTGCACTGCCCGTTGACCCCGCTTACACACCACATCGTCGATGCCGATGCGCTGGCTCGGATGAAGCGCGGTGTGATGCTCGTGAACACGAGTCGTGGCGGTCTTCTGGACACAGCCGCCGTGATCTCCGGCCTCAAGAGCGGGATTATCGGCTATCTCGGAATCGATGTCTACGAGGAGGAGAGCGCCCTCTTCTTCGAGGACAGGTCGGAACGAGGGGCGTTCGACGACGATCTGTTCGCGCGGCTACTGACGTTCCCGAACGTCCTGGTGACAGGGCATCAGGGTTTCTTCACCACCGATGCGCTGACGCGGATCGCTGAGGTCACGATCGCCAATCTCCAGGGTTTCGAACGAGGCGAAGGACCACAGTTCCCGATCAGAACAAGCGACTGAGAACGGCCCGTGCTTCGGCACAGAACCCTGCCACGCCGGCCCTCATAAACAGTGACGCGTTCATCCCCTGAGGCAGCCCTTGCCGGGGAGAAGGCGTGAACGATCTCTCCCTTTGGGGTCCTCGTTCATCGTGGCGACGTCGCCCGTCGCAGAACGCGCACCGGCAGCGATGCGCTGCCGGATGCCCAGACGTGTCGTTCCACGTAGGGCCACGCATAGGTCGGGTTGCCGTCACGTACCAGGCCGCGTAGCCCCGGAAGACCGAGTTCCAGTGCGGACCACTCATACAGTTGCTGAAGTCGTGGCTGGATCACGCCGTAGTCGAGTAGCCGCCCGATACCATGCTCCTCTGCGAGGTAAACCTGCAGATCCTCGTCGGGTGGGTAGCGGTCGGGAAGGACCCGGCCGAGTGAGAGAAATATTCCCGCCATCCCGAGCCGCGGATCCCCGAGGGCCCGGCCCAGGACAGCGAACCGGCCCAGCGACAGCCGCGGCGCCGCGACCAGCGCGTGCGCATACAGAACACGGAGCAGGACAACGTTGAGAAAGAAGCGCTCGGTCGTTGACTCCGACTCGGCGAGATCACGGTTGTCCAGGTAGGCGGAGACGACGCTCGCGTTGTGAGCGCGATACCAGCTCCAGGATGTCGGTGCACTGATGAACGCCGACCACAGGTCGATCGCCGGCGAGGACTGCTCCCCCCGCAGGCCACCCGAGCGCGCCATGGCCTCACAACCGTCGCGCAGCAGCCGGTCATTGACCTCCCGCCACCACCGGCTCCCTGGAGGGTCTGCGTCCGGAGGATTGAGCACCCCGCGCTCGACCTGCCAACGCATGAACGACATCGCCGCCCTCCGGAAAGGCAGGTGCCGCGGCGCGCGCCCGACCGGTCCGTGATAGGTGCGTGACAGAAGCGCCATCCGCCCCCGGGGGTGGTCGCGCACCCCCGCGACCTGAGCCGCCGCCCACTCCGCGGCAGCTCCCTCCATTGGTCGCATCCCGGAAACCTCGACCCCGTCCGCGCGGTAGTGCGATGGCTGGAACATCCTTACGCTGGGGCCAGTATGACCCGTCCGCCCACCGAAACCGACGACCCCGATGCCGCCGGGAACGGGAGGACGGTGGCATCCCCCGACCGATTCTGGAGGGTCAGTCACAGTCCGTGGAATGCGTCTCGGTATCGCTCATCACTTCGGCTGGGCTGTGGCCGTCACGGCTGAGTCGGACCACAAGGTCGTGGACCGCCGGAGGGTCGAGTTGATCGAGCCCGGCCTGCCGACGGCGCCGATCCACCACGAGGGCGGCCCGCACCTGTTCCACCGGTTGGCGGCCCCGCTGGACGACGATGCCCTCGCGGTGCTGGTGGCGGACGTGCGGGCGTCGGTGGTCCGGGCAACCTCGGCCGCACTGGACGAGCTCGCGGCCGGGTTGTCCGAGCCGATCGTCTCGATGTCGCTGCGGGCCTGGCCGGCCGACTTCCCGCGAGACATCGCCACTCAACGTCGTGTGCCGTACGAGAGCCGCGCCGACTCGGTGATGTACTGCCAGGTGCTGGCCGAACTCGCTCGCGACCGCGGTTGGGCGGTCCGCCTCTATACCGCCAAGGACGTCGAGGCCGAAGCGGTCCGCATCCTGGGTGAGCGAGCGAAGGAGGTCCTTCACGGCCCGCGGGCTGTGTGGGGAGCACCGTGGTCCAAGGACCATCGGGCGGCACTCGCGGCAACGATCGTGGCCACCTGACTTCGCTCCCGGCGGCAGTTCAGTGCGCCGGCCGTCACTACCGCTTTGTCTTGTCGGCTGCGTTTTCCTTTGGCGGGACCGGCGTCACCGGGGCCTGCCACAGGCCGACGAGCGCGTCGATCAGGCTGGCGGCGAGGGCGTCCCAGCTCGGCTCGTGGGTCGGGGTGCCCTCGGCGAGGGCACGTTCACGCTCGACGCACATGTGCGCGATCAGGTTACGGGCCATGACCCACCGCACGGTGCGGATGTCGTCCGTCAGGTCGGGCAGGCACTGGTTCACCCCGGCCAGGATCAGGCGCGACGAGGCGGATCTGAGTGACTCCTCGACAGTGATCCCGTGGAGGACGGGGTCGCTCACGACCTGGGTGCGGAACCGCGCGTACCAGGTGGGGCTGCCCAGCGCGGCCAGGTGCTCGGTGAACGGCCGAACCAGGCAGGCCACCCAGTCGCGGAGGTCGCCGGAGCCGGCGGCCTCGGCGACAAGGTTCACCCGGACCTGCTCCATCTGGTCGGAGTGCCGGCGGGCGATCGCGCGCACCAGGTCGGCCTTCGTGCCGAAGTGGTAGCTGACCACGGCGTTGTTGCTCTGCCCCGCGGCCTCGCTGACCTGGCGGTTGGACACCGCGTGCACTCCACGCTCGGCGAACAGCCGCTCTGCGGTGTTCAGGATCATCTCGCGGGTCGCGCTGCCCCGCTCCGGCCGCACCGCCCTACCCGTCATCGTCGGCACCTCCCGCGAACCGGCTGTGGCGACATGATCGATCTGCCATTCTCGCCGGCGAATTTAGTCATCTGATTTAATTCGATAAAACGCGTGAATTAATTGATCTTACGTCGCTCTCCTGGCCGGAGGCTCGTCTGTGTCCCACCCCCTCACCGGACCCGCCGATCTTGCCAGTTCCGCCGACGCCGCTGCCGATGACGCTGACGTAGCTGCCGATGACGCTGTCGTCGTCGTCGCCACGGGACCGCGGCCGGGTGCCGTCGTGGCGGTTCTGGCGTTCGCCGGGATCGTGGTCGCGTCGATGCAGAGCCTGGTGATCCCGCTGCTTCCCGAGCTGCCCGGGCTGGTGCACGCATCGGCGTCCGGGACGGTGTGGGCGATCACCGCGACGCTGCTCGCCTCCGCCGTCGCCACCCCGGTGGCGGGCCGGCTCGGGGACATGTACGGCAAGCGGCGCATGCTGCTGGCCAGCCTCGGCCTGCTGGTGGTCGGCTCGGCCGTCGCCGGGCTGTCCACCACCCTGATCCCGCTGGTCGTCGGGCGGACACTCCAGGGCCTGTCTGCCGGAGTCATCCCGCTGGGGATCAGCATCATGCGCGACGAGTTGCCACCCGAGCGCCTCGGTTCGGCGACCGCGACGATGAGCTCCTCGCTCGGCGTCGGCGGTGCCGTGGGACTGCCCACGGCGGCCCTGATCGCCGACCACGCCAGCTGGCACCTGCTGTTCTGGATCTCGGCGGGGCTGGGTGTCCTCGCCACGGCACTCGTGCTGCGGCTGGTCCCGGAATCCCAGGCCCGCACCGGCGGGCGCGTCGACCTGGTCGGCGCGGCCGGACTGTCGACCGTGCTCGTGTGCCTGCTGCTGGCGATCTCCCAGGGGGCCGACTGGGGCTGGGCCAGCGGTCGCACCCTCGGCCTGTCCGTCGCGGGTGTCGCGGTCCTGGTGGCGTGGGGGCGCTGGGAGCTGCGCGCGCGGCAGCCGCTGGTCGACCTGCGCACCAGCGCGCGACGTCAGGTGCTGGTCACCAACCTCGCCTCGGTCATGTTCGGTGTGGCCACCATGCCGGTCCGGCTGGTGCAGCCCCAGGTACTGCAGCTGCCCACCGCCACCGGCTACGGACTGGGGAAGTCGCTGCTGGTCACCGGCCTGGTCCTGACGCCCACGGGCCTGGTGATGATGGTGGTCTCCCCGCTGTCCGCGCGCATCTCCGCCGCCAGGGGGCCGAAGACGACCCTGATGGCCGGCGCCGTCGTGATCGCCGCCGGCTACGGCCTGGGTATCGGGCTGATGTCCGCCATCTGGCAGCTCATGATGGTCACCACCGTCATCGGCGCCGGGATCGGGCTCGCCTACGGCGCCATGCCGGCGCTCATCATGGCGGCGGTCCCGATCTCCGAGACCGGCGCCGCCAACAGTCTCAACAGCCTCATGCGGACCGTTGGTGCCGCCATCGCCAGCGCGGTCGGGGGAGCCGTACTGGCCGGCATCACCATCACCGTCGCCGGCGCCACCGTCCCCGGGCAGAACGGCCTGCGGGTGGCCATGGTCATCGGCGGTGCCGCGGCCCTGCTCGCCCTGGCCATCACCACGTTCGTGCCCCGCCGCCGCCCGCTTGTGCATGCTGACGCATGACGATCTAAGCTTCCCGATCTTTACCTAAACAACCCTATAGTGAGGCGTGTTAAGCTGCGTTTGTGGAGCGTCTCTACTCGGTAGATCAGGTTGCCGACCTGCTGGGCCTGCATGTGCGGACAGTGCGCGGATACGTGCGTGGCGGGCAGCTGAAGGCGGTGCGGATCGGCAAGCAGTACCGCATCGCGCACGAGGATCTTGAGGCCTTCACTGGTCGTTCGCTGTCGCCGCCAGCCCGGGAGACGGTTGCGCGCGAGCGGCACGTCGAGGTGTCGAGCATCGTCGAGGTCGAGGCGGTCGGCCCCGACACTGCGAGTCGGGTGAGCACCCTGCTCACCGCCGCGACCGCCCATCGGCGCGACGCACCCGTGCGGATCGAGACGGTCTACGACGAGGAGCGGGCGCGTATGAAGATCATCATTTTGGCTGAGATCGACGACACCGTGTGGCTGCTGGAACACGTCAAGGCAGTACTCGAGTCATGAGTGCCATCTACCGGACCCAGGCGGGCGGGAACGAGGTCCGGCGGCGCTACGCCGAGATCCTCAGCGGCTGGCCGGTGCCGGCCGAGCACCTGCGCCTCCCGACGCGAGAAGGGGAGACATTCGTCGTGGCGTCCGGCGCTCCGAACTCGCCGCCCCTTCTGCTGCTGCACGGCTCGGGCACCAACGCGGCAATGTGGATGAGTGACGTCCCGGCATGGGCGGAGCACTTCCGCGTCCACGCGGTCGACCTGATCGGCGAGCCGGGCCTGAGTGAGCCCAGACGTCCCCCGCTGAGTTCGGAGGCCTGTGCGCTGTGGCTGGACGACGTGCTCGGGGCAAGGTGGGCTGGTTGCCCAAGGCGATCATGCTGCGCCCCTTCGGGGAGTGGGGCCTGCGAAAGACGCTGCGAACGGTAGCCGGCTTCGACTTCACGGCGACCCAGACCGCCAGCGGCCTGGACGCGTCGCGTACCCAGGAGTTCCTCGACTACATGGTATTGACCCACCGCCATTTCAGGCCCCGCACCGAGCGCCTGCCCCTGTTCTCCGACGACGCCCTGCGTCACCTGACCATGCCGACGCTCGTGATCGTCGGTGAGCGCGACGCGATGCTCGACTCCCGTGAGACTGCCCGGCGAGTGACTCGCACCATCCCGCACGCCATCGCCACAGTTCTCCCCGGCGTGGCACACAGCATCACTGGCCAGACCCAGCCCATCCTCGATTTCCTGCTCAGCTGACCCCGCGCTCCCCATTGATCTCCCCGCGACGGCGAAGGCCCGACCGGCTCCCCCGGGAAATCCAGGAAGCATGTGGTCGGGGCCAGTCGACCTTGCAGGTGTTCGCGAACTCGGCGGCGTTGACGGCGGCGTCGTAGAGCCCGTCCTCGAAGGAGCACCGGTGGACGGTGACCGGCTCTCCGGTCGGGCCGAGCTCGCGGAGCACGTCGCCTCCGGCCCGCTTCGGTCGATCATCACCTCGCAGCATCCTTCCTCCTGGTTTGCGTTCCCGGAAGGCCGGGTGGCGGCGGATTCCACTGCGATTTTCTGGAAACCATCACACTGGCGCCATTCAGTGAATCCGCCTATCTGTACGCAACTCACCACCGACGGCCGGTAACAGTTCCCAGGGCAGATTCCGGACTGATCGGCGACAAGCTGGTTGGGTAAGGGTCCCGAACCGAACGGACTCTTCCTGGTCGACATCGACTCGTGGTTCAGCTGCGCCCACACCCGGGGCCGGACTGGATGAACCTCGGTGGGTCCGTCGGGGTCACCCTCGTCACGCACGCGGTCCCAGGTATTGAGCCGTCTGACGGGGCGCCGGCGATCTGGACGGAGACCGGGGCGGTGAGCGACAGCATGAGCACGGCCGTGGCGGTCACACCGGCCCGGGCGGCTCCGGCTGAAGCTCCGACCTCATCGGGGCCCGCACGGAAGGCCTGCTGCCATCGCGGAATCGCGGTCCGCCGCCTGCGTCCCATCACGATCGTCCACCCCCTCCGCTGCATGTCCGTAGGCTTTGTGTGTACCCGTCCTGCGGCTGCGACACTCCGATGTCGAGCGGGTGCGGACGGTGCTGGTGGCTTGAGGGCCACCTTGTGATCATTAGTCCCGGTCTGGGGCTCGCGGCGGCCTCGACCGCCGCGCCCGGACCGCCGTGCCGCACCCACCCGCTCACTACTCCGGGGTGGGTAGTCGCCGTCCGGTGTGGGCCCTGTCCGGCCTCGGGTAGGGCCTACAGACACCCTGCCCGGCGACCCGAGGACACCGGCCCCGGACCGGCGCCTCCGCGCGACAGCCACCAGGATCGTCACGCCACGGCGACACAACCAGCCGGCGGAACGCGGCTCCGGATAATCCGCCAGCCCGCCATGCAGGCCAGGCGAAAGATGCGAGCCGGCGGCGCTTTTGGCCGCACCGAGGGCTGGTGCGGTGGATGGCCAGGATGATATTCGATAGATCTTTTCTCATTCCATCGACATTCTTTCTGCATCTGGCGGGGATACTGGCGGCCGGGCCATGCATCGCCCGTCCTCCATCTGATGGCTAAGTGCAGGTCGCCGTTGAGCGGTCCGAGCCTAGTAGCGCAGTTACCTCGACGGCCCTGCCAGAAAATGAGCAGAGGAGTGTCATGACTCTCAACAAGAGCCGCGTTTATGCAATGCTAGCCACGGTTCCCGCGGCTGTGACCTTCGCCTTCGCAGCGCCCGCCTCTGCTCAGACCGCGGTTGGTGGGCCGACCGTGGGCGGTACGACCGTTGCAGATGGCGGCGGTACGGCGGTTGGCGGGCCGACTGTGGGTGGTACGACCGTGGCCGGCGGCGCCGGTACGGCGGTTGGCGGGCCGACCGTGGGTGGTACGACGGTCGCTGGTGGCGCTGGTACCGGTGGTACGGCGGTTGG
>NZ_JALKFY010000617.1:27397-126978 GCF_023242985.1 Frankia sp. Mgl5
GGTACGACCGTGGCTGGTGGCGCCGGTACGGCGGTTGGCGGGCCGACCGTGGGCGGTACGACCGTGGCTGGTGGCGCTGGTACCGGTGGTACGGCGGTTGGCGGGCCGACCGTGGGCGGTACGACCGTGGCTGGTACCGGTGGTACGGCGGTGGGTGGGCCGACCGTGGGCGGTACGACCGTGGCCGATGGCGGCGGCGGTACCGCGGTTGGCGGGGCGACTGTGGGTGGTACGACTGTCGCCGGCTGAAAATCGCGTGGATGATTGAGACCGCGCTGACCAACGGCCCTCCCTCCGCCTCTGCCGGCGTCAAGCAGGCAGTGGGCGGGGGAGGGCCCGTCGGCGTGATGCGGGCTCGGCATCAGCCGTCGGGGTGCCCCTGAGAGACACCGCGCGCCGACGTTTTTCGCGGCCAACGCCGATCTTCTGGGGACTGGTGAAGAAGTCGAACTGAAAACCGATCCTTGTCAGGGTTGCCGCGCAGCTAAACATGAGACCGTACGTCGAGGGAAACCCGGGGGGGTCGGCGTGCGGAACTATAGATACCTGGCTGCGGATGAGCAGACAATTGTTCAGATTCGACTGCACTGGGTGGTAATCGCCCGGTTGGTTCTCGGCACGGCGGCCATCCTCGTCGGTGTCCTGGCCCTCTCCATCTACTCGAGGGCCCATGGCACGGGTGCCGGTTTCCTGCTCACGCTGCTGTGGTGGGTCGCGCTGGCCGCGGTCGTACGACTGCTGTGGCGCCTGCTCGACTGGCACCGCACCAACCTGCTGATCACGAGCTCGCGGATGATCAAAGTTTCCGGGATCATCTCCTTGCGGGTCCAGAGCATCCCGCTGTCGAAGATCACGGACATCTCGTACACCCTGGATCCCAACGGCCGGGTGCTTGGCTACGGCAAGTTCGCGATGGAGACCGAAGGGGACCACGCGAGCGAGCTGGAGAAAATCGATCACGTTCCCCGGCCCGACCGGTTTTACCTGCTGCTCTGCAACAGCATTTTCGGGGGTTCCCCCGAGCCGGCCGCGGGCGACTGACCGTCCGGCCATCGGCTCCTGTCGGCCCCGGGCCCGGGGTGGAATCGGCGGCAGGCGGCACGGAGCACGGCGTAGCCTCGCACGGTGTCCCTGATCCCGCCGTTTCGGCTGGTGGCAGCCCTGTCCGCGAACCCGGCCGTCGAGCGGCGCACCGCCGTGACGCTGGCGAGCCGCGCGCCGCGCCGGTGCGCGACGTCCGACCTGGTGTCTGGCGGCGGACGTCGATGACCGAACGCAAGCCCGACTTCGCGGACCTGCTGATGTTGGAGTCCGTGGACCGCGACATCTTCCGTGGTCTGTGCCATGACGGGGCGCCGATGCGCGCGTTCGGCGGGCAGGTCGCGGCGCAGGCCCAGGTGGCCGCCGGCCGGACCGTCGAGCCCGACCGGCGGATGCATTCGCTGCACGGCTATTTCCTCCGCCCCGGCCGCACCGACGCACCGATCGTGTATCTCGTCGAGCGCATCCGGGACGGTCGGTCGTTCACGACGCGCCGCGTCAGCGCGGTGCAGGACGGGGAGACCATCTTCTCGATGTCCGCGTCGTTCCAGCGACCGCGCGAAGCCGACGAGACGCACCGGCTGCGTGCTCCGGACGTGCCCGGGCCGGAGACGTTGCCCCGGTGGTGGGGGCCGATCGAGGAGGCCCCCGAGTATCGGCCGTTCCTGCTGATCGACGTCCGCTCGACGACGGGCCCTCTCGGGGGCGCCGAAGCCCGGCAGGCCGCCGCCGCGGCAGGATCGGTCGACGGGATGCCACGGCAGAGTGTCTGGGTACGGGTCGACCAGGTGCTGCCGGACGATCCGCTGCTGCACGTCTGCGCGCTGACGTACCTCTCCGACCTGACCCTGGCCAGCACTGCGCGCCTGCCCTACAACGGCCTGCCGGGGCGGCTCGACATCGTCTCCCTCGACCACGTGATGTGGTTCCACCGGCCGTTCCGCGCGGACGACTGGCTGCTGTTCGCGCAGGACAGCCCGAGCGCCGACAGCGGGAGAGGCCTCTCCCGGGGCATGTTCTTCACCCGGGACGGCCTGCTCGTCGCCTCCGCCATCCAGGAGGCCGGCCTGTTCCGCCGCTGAGGCCCGCCCGCCGCCGGTGGGCGCCGGGTCAGCGGACGACCTCGAACACCTGCTTCTGGACACCGTTCGGGTAGGCGTCGCATTCGACCAGTTTCAGCATGGTCTTGTCCTTGTCGGCCTCGCTGAACAGCCGCTTTCCCGCGCCGAGCAGCACCGGGAACACCAGCAGGTGGTAACGGTCGACCAGCCCTGCGTCGGCGAGGCTCTTTCCCAGCGTCGCGCTGCCGTGCACCGCGATCGGGCCGCCTTCGGTCTCCTTCAGCTTCGCGACGTCGTCGACGGAACGCAGGATCGTCGCCGGCCACCGCGAGTCGTCCTCGGTGAGCGTGCTGGACACGACGTACCGCGGCATCGCGTTGTAGCCGG
The DNA here is from genome assembly GCF_023242985.1 of Frankia sp. Mgl5. Taxonomy (NCBI): domain Bacteria; kingdom Bacillati; phylum Actinomycetota; class Actinomycetes; order Frankiales; family Frankiaceae; genus Frankia; species Frankia sp. Mgl5. The sequence goes on from NZ_JALKFY010000617.1 coordinate 29,887, forward strand.
CGAAGTCGTCCATCGTCGGCCAGACCGGGGCGAAGGCCTCGTAGCTGGTCCGTCCCAGGAGCAGTGCCGTGGTCTCCTCCTGCTCCCGGCCCTTGATCTCGTAGGCGGCGGGGTCGAAGTCGATGTCCTTGAAGGTCCAGCCGGTGTTGCGGTACTCCGCCTCCCCGCCCGGCGCTTCCATGACTCCGTCGACGGACACGAAAGCGGTCACGATCAGTGTGCGCATCCTGAACTCTCCTCAGCCATGTCGTGGACGTCCCGCTCCGCCTCGCTCGTGGCCGTGCCGTCCACCCCGGTGTGTGCTCTGGTTGGACCGACCCGGCGCACGGAACTCATCGGTGCCGAGCCACAGCATGACGACGGGCGCCCGGGACAACTCCGTCCCGTGGCCGTGGCGGGCGGACCCAGGTTCCCGCGGCCCGCTTTGGACGGAGCCGCACCCGCAACCTTGCCTTCGCTACCCGGAACGCGCCAGACCGGGGCCGGCCCCCTACCGTCAGCGGCCGGTCTGGTGCTGTTGCTCGAGGTAGAACTTCGCGGCCGCGCGGACGGCATCCGGTGTGGGGGACGGATCCCAGCCGAGTTCCCGGGTGGCCTTGCTGTGGTCGAGCGGCGGCATGAAGTGCATGAGACGGGTGCTGACGCTGTTCATCACGACGTCGCGGCGCAGCACGCGGCCCGCCACGTCACCGAGGCGGCCGACGGCCTTCATCACGGGCAGCGGGATCCCGAGGCGCGGCGGCTTCGCGCCGCCCGCCTCGGCCGCCGTCGTGACCAGTTCCTTCCAGGTCATGTACCGTTCGCTGATGATGTACCGCTCGCCGACCCGGCCCTTCTCCGCGGCCAGCAGGAACGCGCGGGCGGCGTCGGAGATGCCCACTACCTCCATCGCCGCGTTGCCGAAGTAGACCGGCAGTCTGCCTTTCGCCGCGTCGGACACCAGGCGGCCGTGCGGGGAGCCGTGGTCGGGTGCGCCATAGGTCGTCGACACGCACATGACGATTCCCGGCAGCCCGCGTTCCCGGCAGTAGTCCAGGACGAGGTTCTCGGCGGCGACGCGTGCCTGGATGTATGGCCCGCCGAGGTGCGCCCAGGTGTGCGGAGCGCTCTCGTTGGCCGGGCGGCCGTCCGGCGAGAGGCCGATCGTGCCGACGGTGCTGCAGAACACGAAGCGCCGCACCTGGGCTTCGAGCGCCGCGTCCAGTGCGTGCCGCAGGCCGTCGACGTTCGTCGCGAACAGCGGCGCCGGATCGCGCAGCCAGGCCCGGGTGTCGACGATGCAGTAGTACACGGTGTCGACGCCGTGCATCGCCTCGCGGATCGCCGCGTCGTCGACCAGCTCGCCATAGCAACGTCGCACCGGTAAGTCGTCGAAAGCCCGCGTGGAGCTGGATCGGCGAATCCACACGCGGACGTCGTCACCGCGCTCCGCGAGCTGCCGTGTGACGTGCGAACCGAGGAAACCGCTCGCTCCCATGACCAGGTGTGTGCCGACCATGAAATGACCACCCTTCCGCATTCCTCGGGCCCATTTCCCCTGGGCCCATTGCCTTTCCTGGGCCCATTGTCGCCGCGGCGCGCTACCGGCGCGCCTGTTGCAGCAGCGGGAGCGCTTCGGTGAGGGCACCGACCTCCGCGATCGAGGTCAGGTCGGCGGGGCGGGGCCGTCCTGACCGGTTGACCCAGATGGTGGGGATGCCCAGCGCGTGGGCGCCGGCGACGTCGGAGGTCAGCGAGTCGCCGATGTGGAGCACGGTGTCCGGGGGCAGCCCGAGTAGTCGCGTCGCGGTCTGGAAGATGGCCGGGTGCGGTTTGTAGCAGCGGGCGTCCTCGCTGGTGACCAGCAGGTCGAACGGCAGCTGGTGATGGTCGATCGCGGTGCGCAGATCCGCCCGGTCGATGTTGGACACGACGCATACCGGCAGGTCGAGCGCGTCCAGGAAGGCCCTGCTGTCGGCGCAGAGTTTCGGCTGGCGCCAGAGGTCGAACTGTGGCGTGCACAGCACGTACGGGTCGGCGGTGGAGCCGAAGTGTCGTAGTACGCGGGCCAGCGACGAAAGGGTGATGTCCCGCTGGGTGCGGAACGCCTCCGCGATGCTTCTGCCCGTCTCCTCCTGGAACACCTGTCGCCAGTGGGCGCCGACCTCCGCGGCGGTCAGGTCAGGTCGTCCGGTGGCGGTGGCACGGACCTGTTCGCAGATGATCTCGATGGTGTGGTCGTCTTCGGCCACGACGGTGCCGTAGAAGTCGAGCAGGATTGCGCGCAGCACGCCCGTATCGTCACGTACGGGCGGCGGCGCGTCTGTCTGTTGGGTACATCGGGCTGTAGGGCACGTTGGGCTGTCGGTCGCGTCGGGCTGCGTGAATCCGGCGCGGCTGTGTCTCGGTCGACGAGCGCGTCAGGCCGTCCTGTGGCCGATGCCGACCCGGATCACGGTGGATTCGGGCTCGTTCGCCCGCCACTGCGTCGCGAGGACGACGCCGGGGTCGAGGAGCTCCCAGCCGTCGAAGAACCGGGTGATCTGATCCGCTGTCCGCGCGTGGAAACTGCCGGTGGACGCCTCCCGCATCAGGGCGTGCGCCGCCGCCAGATCCTCGGCCGGTACGTCGCCGGACGGTGCGTCGGTCGCGGGGATCGGATGGGTGAGGACGAAGTAGCTGCCGGGGGGCATCGCATCCGTCAGGGTGCGCACGATGGCGTACGGATCGTCCTCGTCGGGAATGCAGTGCATGACCGCGATGAGCATCAGGGCGATCGGCTGGGTGAAGTCGAGGGTCTCGGCGGCCTTGGCGAGGATCTCGGCCGGCTGGCGGACATCGCCGTGCACGTAGGCCGTGCGGCCCTCGGGGCTGCTGGTGAGCAGCGCCCGGGCGTGCGCGAGCACGATCGGGTCGTTGTCGGCGTAGACGATCCGGGAGTCCGGAGCGGCGCGCTGGGCCACCTCGTGGGTGTTGTCGGCCGCGGGCAGGCCCGTGCCGATGTCGAGGAACTGGCGGATGCCGTGCTCGGTGGCGAGCAGGTTCACGGCGCGGCGCAGGAAAGAGCGGTTTGCGCGGACGCTCTCGATGACCGTGGGCATCGCGGCCATGACCGCCTCCGCCACTTTCCGGTCGGCCGCGAAGTTGTTCTTCCCGCCGAGCCAGTGGTCGTAGACCCGGGCGATGTGGGCGACGTCGGTGCGCAGGTCGACGGGCTCACCGTTGAAGCCCTGGACCGTGCCGCTGGTCGTGACCGACTTGAAGTCCCACGACCTGTCTCCGGGGAAACCGCTCTCGGCCAATTACTCTCGGTCCTTCCAACATCCGTCGGGGCATCGCGCTGGACACCGCTGATCGGTACTCCGGGCGGGGACGGTGGCGTCAGACAGCCGAATACTACGCATTCGAGACGAACTGGGGCGCATCGTGGCATCCGGCGGCTCGGGTCACCACAAACGCCCAGCTCAGAGGCTCGCGCACCCGCTTCGAGCCCACGGTGCCGGGGCCAGGGTCCTGTAGCGGGGAGCATATCGGGAGCTTGGAGTGGTGTCCTGGTTACTTTCTGGTTTTCTTGACTGGTTCCAGAAAACGGGTGACCATGTGGTGGTGGCCACGGCGGAGGAGTTTCAGCGGATGTTGCGCGGGGCCGCGCTGCGCGTCACCCGTCCGCGGGTGGCGGTGCTGACGGCGGTCTACGCGCATCCGCACGCGGACACCGACTCGATCGTCGGTTCCGTGCGCGAGGAGCTTCCTGAGGTGTCCCACCAGGCGGTGTACGACTCGCTGCGGGTTCTCACGACGGCCGGCCTGGTCCGGCGTATCCAGCCGGCCGGCTCGGTGGCCCGTTACGAGTCGCGGGTGGGGGACAACCACCATCACGTCGTGTGCCGGTCCTGCCGTGCCATCGCCGATGTCGACTGCGCGGTCGGCTCGGCGCCCTGCCTGGCCGCGTCCGACGACCGCGGCTTCTCGATAGACGAGGCCGAGGTCTTCTACTGGGGCCGGTGCCCCGACTGCTCCCCGCCGGCGACGCCTGACCGCCCCCGAGCCGCCCCTGACCCGCCCCTGACTCCTTCCGATCTGTCCCTACCCGCTCCCGATCCGACCCCCATCCCTCCCGACCGTTCCTGATCCGTTCCTGTCCGCTTTCGATCCGCTGCTGATCCGCCAACGACGGAGGATCCTGTGTCCGAGAATCACGAGACAGTTGTTTCCGAACTGAACGAGGAAAGCGGTGGCGGCTGCCCGGTCGCGCATGAGCGGGCCCCGCATCCCACCCAGGGCGGCGGGAACCGCGGTTGGTGGCCGAACCGGCTCAACCTGAAGATCCTCGCCAAGAATCCCGCGGTGGCCAATCCGCTCGGTGAGGAGTTCGACTACGCCGCGGCGTTCCGGACGCTCGACCTCCCCGCCGTCAAGCGGGACATCGCGCAGGTGCTGACGACGTCGCAGGACTGGTGGCCGGCCGACTACGGTCACTACGGCCCGTTCATGATCAGGATGGCGTGGCACAGCGCGGGTACCTACCGCATCAGCGACGGCCGTGGTGGCGGCGGCGCCGGGCAGCAGCGTTTCGCGCCGCTCAACAGCTGGCCGGACAACGGGAACCTGGACAAGGCGCGCCGCCTGCTGTGGCCGGTGAAGAAGAAGTACGGCCAGGCGCTCTCCTGGGCAGACCTGATGATTCTCGCCGGCAACGTCGCCCTGGAATCGATGGGTTTCACGACCTTCGGCTTCGCCGGTGGCCGCGAGGACGTCTGGGAGCCGGACGAGGACGTCTACTGGGGTCCGGAGACCACCTGGCTCGGCGACGAGCGCTACACCGGTGACCGGGAGCTCGAGAATCCGCTCGGGGCGGTCCAGATGGGCCTCATCTACGTCAACCCGGAGGGCCCGAACGGCACCCCGGACCCGCTGGCCGCGGCCCGCGACATCCGCGAGACGTTCCGCCGCATGGCGATGGACGACGAGGAGACGGTGGCGCTCATCGCCGGCGGCCACACGTTCGGCAAGACCCACGGCGCGGGCGACCCGGACAACGTCGGCCCGGAGCCCGAAGGTGCCCCCCTCGAGGCGCAGGGCCTCGGCTGGAAGAACGCCTTCGGCACCGGCAAGGGCGCGGACGCGATCACCAGCGGGCTCGAGGGCGCCTGGACTCCCACCCCGGTGAGCTGGGACAACAGCTTCTTCGAGACGCTTTTCGGCTACGAGTGGGCGCTGACGAAGAGCCCGGCCGGGGCCTACCAGTGGAAGCCGAAGGACGGTGCCGGCGCCGGCACCGTCCCCGATGCCCACGACGCGGCGAAGAGCCACGCCCCGACGATGCTGACGACCGACCTCGCCCTGCGGTTCGACCCGGTCTACGAGCTCATCTCGCGGCGGTTCCTGGAGCACCCGGACCAGCTCGCGGACGCGTTCGCCCGGGCGTGGTTCAAGCTGACCCACCGTGACATGGGGCCGGTCGCGCGCTACCTCGGCCCGGAGGTCCCGGCCGAGACGCTGCTGTGGCAGGACCCGGTGCCGGCGGTGGACCACGAGCTCGTCGACGCCGCGGACGTCGCCGCGCTGAAGGCCCGGGTCCTCGCCTCGGGCCTGTCGGTCTCCCAGCTGGTCGCGACCGCGTGGGCGTCGGCCTCGACGTTCCGTGGCGGTGACAAGCGCGGCGGTGCCAACGGCGCGCGCCTGCGCCTCGAGCCGCAGCGCGGCTGGGAGGTCAACGAGCCGGACCGGCTGGCGGCGGTGCTGGGGACGCTGACCGGCATCCAGGAGGAGTTCAACGCCGGCCGGACCGACGGCAGGCGGGTCTCGCTCGCCGACCTGATCGTGCTCGCCGGTGGTGCCGCCGTCGAGCAGGCCGCCCGCGGCGCCGGGTTCGACGTCGAGGTCCCGTTCACGCCGGGACGGACCGACGCGTCCCAGGAGCTGACCGACGTCGAGTCGTTCGCGGCGCTCGAACCGGCCGCCGACGGGTTCCGTAACTACCTCGGGAAGGGCCAGCGCCTGCCGGCCGAGTACCTGCTCGTCGACCGGGCGAACCTGCTGACCCTGAGCGCCCCGGAGCTGACGGTCCTCGTCGGCGGCCTGCGGGTGCTGGGGGCGAACTTCCGGCAGTCACCGCTGGGGGTCCTCACCGCGACGCCCGGGGTGTTGACCAACGACTTCTTCGCCAACCTGCTCGACCTGGGCACGACGTGGCGCCCGAGCGGCGAGGACGACAACGTCTTCGAGGGCCGCGACGCCGCCACGGGCGAGCTGACCTGGACCGGCAGCCGCGTCGACCTCGTCTTCGGCTCGAACTCCGAGCTGCGTGCGCTCGCGGAGGTGTACGCGAGCGACGACGCGCGGGAGAAGTTCGTACGCGACTTCGTCGCGGCCTGGGTCAAGGTGATGAACCTCGACCGCTACGACCTCGCCTGATCCCACCGCCTGGGTGGCCCCGCCGGGCCACCCGGGCGGCCGTCGAGGCGAGAAGCAACCGATGGTTGCTGGATTTCGCCCTGCCGGGTAACCTGACGAGCAACCAAACGTTGCAGGAGGATGTCATGGAACTCGGCACAATCGAGCGGGAGATCTACGTCGAGGCGGCGCCCGAGATCGTCTTCGAGGTGGTGAGCAGCCCCGACCACCTCAGGCAGTGGTGGCCGGACGACGCCCGCTACGAGCCGACGCCCGGCTCGACGGGGCAGATCGTCTTCGGTGACTGCAATGCCGGCGGGACGGCGGTGGCGTTCACCGTCGTCGACGCCCGACCGCCGCGGACGTTCTCGTTCCGCTGGACGCACCCGGCCGGCGAGGCCGCGGTGGAGGGCAACTCGCTTCTGGTCACCTTCGAGCTGACCCCGTCGGGCGCCGGGACGGTGCTCCGGATGACCGAGACCGGCTTCCGCGAGATGGGCTGGGAGGTCGCCGTCCTCGAGCAGCAGTACCAGGAGCACGTCACCGGCTGGGACTTCTACCTGCCGCGGCTCGCGCCGTACGTCGCGACGCTTCAGCTGCGGCCATGAGAACCGCCGTGGCCGAGAATGTCGACGACGACCTCTGGTCCGCGATCGGGGACCCGACCCGACGCCGGATGCTCGACCTGCTGCTCAGCGAGGGCCACGGCACCGCGACCACGCTGAGCCAGCGGCTGCCGGTCACCCGCCAGGCGGTGGCCAAGCACCTCGTCGTCCTCGACCGGGTCGGCCTCGTCCACGCGACCCCGGCGGGCCGGGAGAAGCAGTATCGGGTGGACGGCGCCCAGCTCGCCCGCGCGGTGGCCCAGCTGTCGTCCGTCGGGTCGGAGTGGGATGCCCGACTACAGCGGATCAGGCACATCGCCGAGTCGATCCAGCGCACCCAACGCGCCGTCGTCTTCGAGGATCATGAGGACGACCCTGCTCACCAGACAGGGGACATGCTCCGTCCGGGCCATGCCAGGGAGGATAACGAGCACCGGTAGCCCGCGGCGGCCGTGAAAGCGGCCGCTCGGGTGCGCCTGATACGCACAATGCAACCATGGGTGTGCTGGAAGTGGTGGCGCCGAGTCTGGCTGAGGTCGTCCGCGGCAACGCGCGGTGGATGATGTGGAACACCCTGCTGGCCTGGGCTCCGGTCGTCCTGGCCTGCGGACTGTTCCTGGGTGGCGCCGACCGGCATCCGCCGCGTTCGCCCCTGTGGTGGGCCGGGCTCGTGCTGTTCGCGCTGTTCCTGCCCAACGCCCCGTATGTTGTGACCGACCTCGTCCATCTACGGGACGATGTGTTGGTGGCGGGCGGCGACGGCCCCGTGGTGACCGCGGTGCTGCCTGTCTACGCGGTGTTCATCGGGTCGGGTTTCCTCGCCTATTACCTGTCACTGGCCGGCCTGCGCCGGTATCTCGGCCGCGTAGGCCGGGCGGAGTGGCAAGGCCGGGTCACCGTGGCGGCACACGCCCTGTGCGCCGTCGGGATCTTCCTGGGGCGGTGGGCCCGGCTGAACAGCTGGGAACCGGTCGTCGACCCGCACGGCGCGTTCGAGCGGATCGTCCTCCAGTTGTCCTGGAACTGGGCGCCGATCCTGATCCTGGCCACCTTTCTGGTGGTCTGGATCGGCCATTTCGTGACCAGGGCGGTGGCCGGAGCCGCCTGGGACGCCGCCCTGCGCGGAGCCCGCCTGCTGCGCGCCCTGTGACCTGTCGGCTGGCGAGACGACGACGCCCGGGCCGGGTGAATCCGGCTCGGGCGTCGTCGATTGTCAGGAAGCGGACCGCCGCGTCGCGCAGGGGGACGCGGCCGTGTATCACGCGTACAGCATTATCCCGATCGCGAGACCGATCACCGTCCCGGCGATCGCCACGATTGTCGCCTGACCGGTCTGGTCAGCCGATGGTTGGCGGGTACGCACCCTGCGGGGCAGCCTGGCCAGTTGGCATTGTGCCTGGCCCGCGGCCCTGGCGTGGACGACCGGCATGCCGTGATCGTGCCGCTCAGCCACGTTCGGCGCAGGGCCTGTTCTGACACCATGAGGGCCGGTGTTCCCGCCGCAGCCTGGCACCCTTCGAGAAGGAGACGACCGAATGGTCAACCCGTCGCGCCCCGTACGTGTCGTTCAGTGGTGCACCGGTCGTATCGGCCAGATCTCCATTCGTCATTTCGCGGCCAACTCCGCGTTCGAGCTGGTCGGTGTCTACACGACTTCCGCGGCGAAGGACGGTGCGGACGCGGGCGATCTCGCCGGGATCGCCCCGCTCGGCGTCACAGCGACCACGGACAAGGGGAAGCTCCTCGCCATCGACGCCGACTGCGTGCACTACGCGCCGTTACGGCCCGACCTTGACGACCTCGAGGCCCTCCTGCGTTCCGGGAAGAACGTCGTCACACCCCTGGGCTTCACGTTCCCGCGACCGAACGACGAGCAGACGATCCGGCTACAGGCGGCCTGCCGGGCGGGCGGGACCAGCTTCCACGCCGGTGGCATCCACCCGGGTTTCGTCGGTGACATCTTCGCGCTCGTCGGTTCCCGGCTGCACAGCCGCCTCGACCAGGTGGTCGTGACCGAGGTGGTCGACTTCAGCGGCGCTCCGGCGAGCGAGATGCTCACAGCCTTCGGGTTCGGGCGGGACCCGGACGAGGCCCATCGGACGCACCGGCTCGCCCTGGACGCGTACAGCCAGTCCATCGGCCTGCTGGCCGCAGGCCTCGGCCTTACGGTCGACCGGTACGAGTGTGGCCTCACGGTTGCCGTCAGCGACGAGGACCTCGTCGTCGCCTCGGGGGTCATCCCGACCGGCAAGGTGGCGGGAATGTGCCGGCGCTGGGAAGCGGTCGTCGACGGGCGTTCCGCGATCGTCTTCCAATCGAAGTGGAAGATGGCGGACGATCTCACTCCGGAGATCGTGAACGGCGCGAGTCGGTACATCGTCGAGTTCTTCGGCGAGCCGGCCACCACGTTCACGATCGAAGCGAATCCGTCCGGCGGGTCGGCCCATCCCGGCCAGACCTGGACCGCGATGTCAGTCGTCAACATGATCCACGACGTCGTCGCGGCCCCACCCGGCATTCAGACGCACCTTGACCTTCCGCTGGGAAGATCGCGCGGCCTGTTCCACTGACAGCTGCCCACCCTGGCGACGAGCCCCGTTCCGGGGCCGTCGCCAGGCGACAGGGGCGTGTCCAGGATCCGGTCAGGCCGACCGGATGCTGGACACGGCACACGGCGATCAGATCGTGAACATCAGTGCACGACGACGGGGGTTCCGCCGCTACTGTCGCCGCGCCGGACCAGGAGGGCCAGCCCGGCCGCGACGAGCGTCGCGATGCCGGCGACGACGAGGGAGACGTGCAGGCCGGTCATGAAGGCCGCGTGGCTGCCCGCGGTCACGGCGGCCTGGACGGATTCCGGCGCGCCGGTCACCTGGGGCGCTACTCCCTGGCTGATGAGCTGCTCCGAGTCGGTCAGCCGGTTGGCGACCTCGACGGGGGTGCCGGCGCCGGTCAGCTTGTCGACCATGACCGATGCCACGCGGCTGCTGAGCACCGAGCCCAGGACGGCCGTCCCGACGACCCCGCCGAGCTGCAACGCCGTGGTCTGCAGGCCACCGGCGACCCCGGCGTCGTCGACCGGGGCGTTGCCGACGATCGCCTCCGCGCTGGCCGTGATGACCAGGCCCATCCCGATGCCGAGCATCAGCAGCGACGGCCACAGCGCGTTGAAGCTGGAGCCGGGCTCGAGCCCGGTCAACAGGAGCAGTGCCGTCCCGGACAGCACCAGACCGATCACCATCGGCGGGCGGGGCCCGAACCGCTCGGTGGCGCTGCCTGCGATCGGTGACATGATCATCATTGCCAGGGTCAGCGGCAGAATGCGGACACCGGTCTCGATCGGCGAGGTGTCCTGGACGTTCTGCAGGAACAGCGTGACGAAGAACAGCACACCGAACAGCGCGAAGAAGTTGATGACGAGAACAGCGCTGCCCACCGAGATCGACCGGTTGCCGAAGAGCCGCATCGGCAGCAGGGGAGCGGCCACCCGGGTCTCGATCACCGTGAACAGCACCAGTACGGCCAGCCCGGCGAAGACGCAGGCGAGCGTCTTCGGGTCTGTCCAGCCCCAGGTTGACGCCTTGATCAGGCCGAACACGAGGCCGACCAGGCCGCCGGACAGGGTGATGATGCCGGGGATGTCGTGGCGCTGCCCGGTGCTCTCGCTGCGGGACTCACGCAGCACCGCCAGGCCCACGGCTAGCGCGATCGCGCCCATCGGCACGTTGATGTAGAAGACCGACTCCCAGCTCACGTGCTCGACCAGCAGGCCACCGATGATCGGTCCGCCGGCGATCGAGATGGACGACGCGCCGCTCCAGATGCCGATCGCCCGGTTCAGCTCCTTGGGTGGGAACGCGCCGCGCAGGATGGCCAGCGTGTTCGGCATCAGCATGGCTCCGAACACGCCCTGGAGCGCCCGGAGCGCGATGATCCCGACGATGTCCCCGACCAGGCCGATGGCCAGTGAGGTGAGCCCGAACCCGACCACGCCGATCAGAAAGATCAGCTTGCGGCCGTACCGGTCGCCGAGCTTGCCGCCGAACACCAGCAGGGCGGCCAGGGCGAGCAGGTAGGAGTTCGTGATCCACTGCAGGTCGGTCAGCGAGGCACCGAGATCCTCGGCGATGCGCGGGTTCGCGATCGAGACGACCGTCCCGTCCAGGCCGACCATGATCACACCGAGGGCGACGCTCGCCAGCGTCCACCAGGGATTACCCCGCCGGCCGCCGGTGCCCTCCGCTGGCGCGGACCGCGTCCGCTGATCGTCGGCGATGACGGGCTGTGACATTGCGGAAATCCTTTCGCCGGGCAAGCGGGCGGTCGTGACGATTGGTGTAAACGGAGGAGATATTCCGGATAACCTTAGCAGGTTAAGTGGAGAGATGCCTCCGTATATAAAGGTAGGCTCGTCACATGGACAGTGCGCGACGCGGCGGAAACCGTGTGGCGACGGCTGGGCGAGCCGGGAAGATAGTCCCCGCGCTGCGGGTCGACGCGGAGCGTAACCGCGAACGCATTCTGCAGGCTGCCGAAGAAGTCTTCGCGGAACGCGGTATCGACGTCGGTCTGGAGGAGATCGCCCGCCGGGCCGGGGTCGGGATCGCCACGCTCTACCGCCGCTTCCCGACCCGCGCCGACCTGCTCGAGGCGAGCTTCGAAGGAAAGATCCGCGAGTACCTGGTGGCCGTGGGCCGGGCGCTGGAAAACCCGAGCGCGTGGGCGGGTTTCCGGCAGCTCGTCGAGTACCTGTGCGGCGCTCAGGCGTCCAACGCGGGCCTGCGCGATCTGATCACCCTGCGGTTCCCGTCGTCCAGCGTGGTCGAGGAACTCAAGGCACAGACACACGCCGGCCTGGAGGAGCTCATCGCGCGGGCCCAGCGGGAGGGCTCGCTACGGCCCGATTTCGTCGCCGCCGACATCGGCATCCTGCTGCTCGCGAACGCCGGCCTGGTCACCGCGACCCATGACGCGGCGCCCGACGCGTGGCGCCGCTTCACCGCCTACCTGCTCGACGCCTTCCGTGCCGAGGGCACGGCGCGAACCGATCCCATACCGGTCGCGCCCACCCCGGATCAGATCGAGCGCTCCGTGCAGAGCATGGTCACGACCGTCCGGCGCGGCTAGGAGGCCCGGCCCGGCCCGGAGCCCTGCCCGGCGTGGCGCGGGCGCGGCTCGGGCGCAGGACGGCTCGAGGGCGGCCTGGGCGTGGCGCGGCGCTCGGGTCAGGCCGCCTGGCGCCAGGCTTCGGCCAGCGCGGCGAAGCTGCCCTGGCGGCGGGCCCGGTCCAGGCTCGGCGTGACGATGACGATCTCGTCGACCTGGGCCTGCTGCTTCATCTCCAGCAGCCGCTCGGCCACGGCCTTCGGCTCGCCGGTCACCATCCGGCCGTCGTCGGGGCGGCGGGCGGCCCGGAACCGCTCCGAACGGGCATAGCCGCGGATGTCCTCCGGCCGCAGCGGCTCGCGCACCCCGCGGCTGATGTTCTGGATGGTGAGGGTCCAGGCCGCCTCGAAGTCGAGCGTGGCCTCCTCGTCCTCACTGGCGAAGGCGAGCACGGACATCGCGGAGTACGGCTGCGTGCCCTCGGCCCGCGGGGTGAACTCGCGCCGGTAGGCCCGCAGCGCGTCGAACGCCAGCTCAGGGCTCATGTGGTGGGCGAACACCGCGCTCATGCCGTTGACGGCGGCGAACCGGGGGCCATACGGGCTCGAACCCAGGACGAACATCTCCGGGCGCTCGTCGATCACCGGCGCGGCCACCAGCTGCGCGTAGGGATGACCGGACGGGAAACCGTCACCGAGGAACGCCAGGAGCTCGCCGACCTGCCCGGGGAACTCCGCGCCCGCGTCGGCGGACGCCCCGCGGCGCAGCACGTGCGCGGTCAGCGGGTCGGTTCCCGGCGCCCGGCCGAGCGCGAGATCGACCCGCCCCGGGTACATCGCCAGCAGTGTCCGGAACGTCTCGGCGACCTTCATCGGCGCGTGATTGGGCAACATGATCCCGGCCGCGCCGACCCTGATCCGGGACGTCCGCGCCCCGACATGCGCGGTCAGCAGCTCGGGGGAGCTGCACGCCAGGCTGGTCATGTTGTGATGTTCGGAGACCCAGTACCGCCGGTACCCGGCCGTCTCGGCGGTGCGGGCGACGTCCACCGCCCCGGCGATCGCCGCGCTCGGACTCTCGCCGTGCTCGATCCCCACGAAGTCGAGCACCGCCAGCGGAAGCGAACCCTCAACGACATCCACCTCAGGGTCAATGTCCCCGCCGTCCACGGGCATTCCCTCGTCAGTCGCGAACGTCGTCAGTCGTGGATGTCGTCAGTCACGGACGCGCCGTCCGCAGGCCCGCCCCCGCGACGAATGATCCCGGCCCGGCCCGGCCGAGTTGACAGGGGCGTGGGCCTGACGGGTCATGGATGCTGGAGACGGCAGGCGCGGTCGTCGGTGAACTGGTTGGCCGGGCAGCGGGGCGGGCACACGACGAACCGGGTGGTGGGTGTGGCATGAAGGCGGCCGGGGGTAGCCGGACAGCCGTGCTGGTCTGTCAGGGCCGGGCGGTCGCGGACGGGCGGATCGCTCCCGGCCGGTTCACCGACCCGGTCGCGGTCTCGCTCCTGCGGGCCGACGAGCGGCGCACGGTCGAGCAGGTGCGGGCTGGCACACCGCCCTCCGGCTGGCTCGAACGTGTCGACTACGAGTCGGTGCGGGCCTGCGCGGAGATCGTCGTCCCGCGCACGATCGCGATCGACGACGCGGTGCGCGAGCGGACCTCCCCGCAGGTCGTGCTCCTCGGCGCCGGCCTGGACGACCGGGCGTGGCGCATGCCGGAACTCGCCGACCGCGTCGTCTTCGAGGTCGACCACCCGGACTCCGCGCGCGACAAGCGTCAGCGGCTCGCCGGGCTGCCGGCGCCGACGCGGCCCGGGGAGCCCGGGGAGCGCGTGCGGTTCGTCTCCGTCGACCTCACCCGCGACCGGCTCGAAGGCGCCCTGGCCGCCGCCGGCCACCGGGCCGACACGCCCACGACCTGGATCTGGGAGGGTGTCGTCCCGTATCTCACCCGCCCGGAGGCCGCCCGGACCGTGGCCGCCGTCGCGACCCTGTCGGCCCCGGGCAGCCGGCTGATCGTCAACTATCAGGCCCCGCAGGCCGCGATCGCGATCGGGCAGCTGATCGCCCGCTCGATGGACGTCCTGGCCCGCCGCCGCGGGATCTGGGCGAACGAGCCGTGGCGGTCACGCTGGACGGCCTCCGCGATGCGGGACCTGCTCGGCCGCAACGGCTTCACCGTGCGCAGCGACGATGACCTGCTCACCATCGCGACCAGGCTGACGACGCCCACGCCGCGTCGCGCCTCGCTGCGCAGCGGTCGGGTCGCCGTCGCCGACCGACCGGCCTGAGCGGACGTCCAACCGGCGGGGCGGAATGTCAGGGGAGCGCCCAGCGCAGGCCGTCGCGCAGCGCGGGCCGCCAGACGCCGAAGTCGTGGCCGCCGGGCCGCGGGCGCAGCACGGTGGTGAATCCGGGCCGTCCGTACAGGGCCAGCGCCATTTTCCTGATGTCGCCGAGCGGCCCGAAGTCCATGAGTCCACAGCTCAGCCAGACCCGGGTCGGTGGATTCGGCGGCAGCGTCGCGGAATAGCTTTCCGGGGTGTTGGCCGCGGTGACGGCGGCGAGGTCCGGACGATTCCCGAAAAGGCCGGTCATTCCGCCGGAATGGGTCGGCCTCGCCAACCCGGAGATGTCCACGATCGTCCCCACGAGATCGCGGTGGCGCAGCCCGAGGTTCAGTGCGCAGAAACCGCCCGCGGATATCCCGGCGAAGACGCGGCCCGACCGGTCGGGAACGGCGCGCAGGAGATTGTCGACGGTCGGGAGAACATCCTCGACGAGGTAGGTCTCGATCCGTTCCCCGGGACGGTCGACGCACTCACTGTCATCGAGCCAGCCATGACCCAGCGGCGGGGCGACGAGGATCGCGGGCCGGCCCGCGCGTGCCAGGGCCGCGCCGGTCTTCGCCGCCTGCCCCGCCCGGTACCAGTCGAGCGGAATTCCCGGGGAGCCGTGGAAAAGATAGACGACCGGGAATCGTGCGTCCGGTTCGGTGAAATACTGCGGCGGGACGTACACCAGTGCGCTGTGGGTACCGAACCCGCTGTGAACGCCGGCGATCGGCAGGTGGACGACCGCGCCGTCGGGATGCGGCCGCGGCGCCGGGCCGACGACCTCGCGCACCGACGCGGTCGGCCAGGAGGTCAGCCCGAGGACATCGGCGGCCCGCGGCAGGTAACCGTAGTGGGCGTTGACGGTGTCCGCCGCCGTCGCCAGCATGAGCAGCGCGGCCAGGAAGCCCAGCCCGACGGCCACGGCCCGCCGTCGGCGGGCCATCCACACGCAGCCCGCCCAGCAGATCGCCGACAGCGCCCCGAGGACCAGCAGGAACCACGTCCCGATGATGACCAGCGAACTCAGTGCCGAGCCCACGACCTCACCTCACCCTGGGCGCCTGAACCCCAGGGTCTGATCCCCGGGCAGCCGAGCCGCCGAGCCTGGATGCCCGGCGGCTGTATCACCGCTAGCCGGATCCCGGGTGTCTGAATTCCCGATGTCCGGCGCCGGTCACCCGGGGTGGGAGAGCCGGGAGCCGGGCCGGGAGAGGCGGGAGCCGGGCCGGGGGAGGCGGGAGCACCAGCGTGGCCGGACGAGGAAGGCCTCAGCCCTGAGCATCGCCAGCGTGATCCGGGGCAGCTCCGCGGACGTCGGATAGCAGACGTAGCGGGGCAGCCACACGGGTTGGAACTTCGCGTTGAACCGGTACAGGCTGTCGATCTGGAACCAGCGGGAGAAGAACATCAGCAGGCCGCGCCAGTGACGGATCACCGGCCCGGCGCCGAGGCGCTCACCGCGTTCGAGCGCGGACCGGAAGAACGCGAAGTTGAGGGACAGCCTCTCGACCCCGAGGTCGCCGGCCTGACGCAGGGCACTGACTATCAGGAACTCGTTCAGCCCGTTGTCCGCCGTCCGGTCACGGATCATCGCATCCAGCGAAAGTCCCGTCCGTCCCCACGGCACGAAGTGCAACAGCGCGCGCAGCCGCGGCTCGGCGCTGTCCGGGTCCGCGCTGTCCGGGTTCGGGCCGTCCGGGTTCGGGCCGTCCGGGTCCGCGGAGAAAGCCATCACGGCGACGCAGTCGCCGTCCGACGCACCGCCGATCCGGCCGAGCGCCATGGAGAATCCCCGCTCGGTCTCGGTGCCCCGCCAGGTCGCGGCCTGTGCCTTGAGACGGTCGACATCCTGCGGCGTCAGGTCGCGAACTCGTCGGATGTCCACCGTGTAGCCGGCGCGTTCGACTCGGGCGACGGCCTGCCGGACGTTACGCATCGTCCGGCCCTCCAGGGTGAAACCGGCCGTTTCGACGACGGCCTCGTCGCCGAACTCGAGAACGGACAGGCCGGCCCTGGTCCAGGCGGTTCCGCCCGCCTCCGAGCAGCCGATCACCGCGGGCGTCCAGGCGTGGTCGGCCGCCTCGCGCAGGAACTCCCTGATGGCGCCCGGCCACGCCTCCCGGTCACCCAGCGGGTCGCCGCTGGCGAGCATCACCCCGGAGACCACGCGGTAGGCCACGCAGGACTTCCCGGTCGGCGACCAGATCACCGACTTGTCGGATCTCAGCGCGAAATACCCGAGCGAATCGGCGCAGCCGTGACCGGCCAGCAGGTCCCGCACCCGGGCCTCGTCCGTGTCGGTCAGTCTCGGCCGTGGCTCGGGCGGGCGAAGCGCCAGATAGGCGGTGGACCCGATGGTCAGTACGCCCATCGTCAGCAGCATCCGGTTGGCCAGGTCGGCGAAGCGGGCGGAGCTGAACCCCAGCGGGCCCGGAATGCCGACCAGCCCCAGGACGATCTGCTCCAGCTCCGCGGACAGTGGATGGGGGCCGGCGATCCGACTGCCGCGCAGGTTCAGCAGCAGCAGGCCGACCCCGATCGAGACGACCGTGAGCAGGAGCCCGACGCCGGCCGCCCGCCAGCGCGTCGCCGGATCGCCCTTGGCCTGGAACTGCCTGTGGGCCAGCAGCAGGGCGACGCACAGCGCGGCCGACCCGGCAGCCTCCTCGTAGTCCAGCCCCCGGGCGAGGTGCAGGATCACGCTCGAGCCGAGGAGTATCACGACGGCTCGCCACGCTCGCCGTTTGCGCCGCCGGAGCCCGGCCGAGAGCAGCACCAGCAGCATTCCGACCACGACGGTGAACGCGGCGGCCTGCCGGGAGGCGGCGGCGGGCAGCAGCTCCCGCAGCGCCTCCAGCCGCGAGTGCCACCCCGGCGTCAGCACGGCCGCGATGTCCACGAGGC
Source organism: Frankia sp. Mgl5 (assembly GCF_023242985.1). Classification (NCBI taxonomy): domain Bacteria; kingdom Bacillati; phylum Actinomycetota; class Actinomycetes; order Frankiales; family Frankiaceae; genus Frankia; species Frankia sp. Mgl5. Next base: position 47,218 of record NZ_JALKFY010000617.1, read on the forward strand.
CGAGCAGCAGTGTCACCAGCGCGGCGATCCGTGGCCCGCTGGCACACCGTGGGCCTTCGGTACGCCGCGGGCTGTCGGTACGCCGTGGCCCGCGGGTGATCCGTGGGCCGTCGGCCGGCCGAGTGCTGTCGGCGGCCCGCGGCCTGTCGGTGCGCCGGTCATCCCGCCGACCACTACCGCGGGCGCCAGGGCCGTCTGGCTCCCGGCGGTCCGACGTCGTCAACGGGCCCGGCAATGGGCCGGATCTGCTCGCGATGGCCACGACCTCCCTCATCCCCGGCGGGTAGTCGTTCCCTTCCGTGGTGCTGTTCCCCGCGGTCGGGTCGGACGGCACCGCGCCCGCCCTCGGACCTCGTCGGGCGGATCGGCAGCAGGCGGCCTGCCGCCGGCGGATCAGTACTGTACGTCCGCGCCGGTGAAGGACTGGGTGCACCCGCCCGGTTCTCCTGTCCGGGCCGGCGGCGCGGGCCGGATCGATGGGCTCACACCGTTTTCACACGGTCGTGGTGGTGTCGTGAAGGCGCCGCTGCCGCTGACAGAAGGACGTCGATGCCTCCCTCGTCCCACAGCCGGGTCCGGATACGCGAGCCCCTAGCCGCGAAGGTCCCCCTCAGCCCGGTGTCCAGCCGGTGCCGGGCGGGTGTTCCGGGCCGGGCCGGGCGTGAATGCCGGCCCACACACTGTCCCGAGCCCTCGTGATGGCGACGTACAGCTGCCGCCGCTCCAGCTGGACGCGTTCACCGAACGCGTCGGCCGACTCGGACGGCCGCTGCGGCCGCGGGAAGAGATTACGGTCGGGAATGCAGACGTGGGCGAAATCGAGGCTTTTGGCGCGGAAGTACGTCCCGACCTTGACCGCCTCGCAGGTGATTCCGTCGTACTGCATGAGGGAGACCGCGGGGATTCCCCGTTCGGCGAGTACCCGCAGCCATCGCCGCTCCGATTCGTTCGTCGGCACGAGCACCGCCATGTCGCCGTAACGCACGTTCCGGCGCTGCCGGAGCTCGACGAGATGGTCGCAGAGCGCGGTGTCCTGTGCCGCCTCGCCGGACACGGTGACCTCGTGGATCTCGCCGCCGGGGCGCTCGACGTCGACCTCGCGGCGTCCCTGCTCCCGAACGCCGTCGAGATCCTCGAAGCTGTCGTCGGCGAGCACCGCCTGGGCGTAGCGCAGGATCCGCTCGCGGTTGCGGTAGTTCCGCGCCAGCACGGTGGAGCGCCCGACGACGGCGACGCCGGCCTCGGCGAGGGTGAAACCGCCGGGATAGATGGACTGCTGGCCGTCGCCGACCACGAGCAGGCCGTCCGGCCGGTCGCCGACGAAGGCGTGCAGCATCTGCAGGCCGACGCAGGTGAGGTCCTGTACCTCGTCGACGATCACCGCGTCGTACCGGGTGTCGGAGCTTTCCCGCACCAGGTCGCGGGCGCGCAGCAGGACATCGTCGCGGTCGAGGACGCCGCGCTCCACCCGGAGCTGCTCGTACCGCTCGTAGAGGTCCCACACCGCGCGGCGGTGGGTCGGCTGTAAGGGGGTGCTGCGCCCGACCCGAGCCAGCTTCGCGTACTGCGCGAACTCGGTCAGGCCCCGGCCCTTGATGACCGTCGCGATCTCGTCCTTCCAGTACCCCGTCACGAGGCCGAGCCCGGGCAGGGTCGAGTACTGCCCGACCTGACCCCACGCGCGCCAGAAGCAGGTGTCGGCGACGTCCTGCTGGTGCTGGTGCGCCAGGCCGTGCTCGCGCAGGCAGCGGGTGGCGACGGCGTGCACGGTGGCGAACTCGACCCGGTCGACATGGTCGGGGGCCATCCGGGCGAGCAGCGCGCGGTAGACCGGGCCGAGGGTACGCACCAGCGTGGTGAACAGCACCCGTTCCCCACGCGCGGCCAGGTATTTGGCGCGGTGCAGGGCGACGACCGTCTTGCCGGTGCCGGCCGCGCCGCGCACGCGGGCCGGCCCCGACCACTGCCGTCCGGCGAGGCGGGCCTGCTTCGGGTGCAGCCAGGTCATCCAGGTCTCGACGGGCTCGCGGTCCGCGGCGTCGCGGAGCTCGCGCCAGAGGTCCTCGCGGCTCATCAGCGCACCCTGACCCGCCTCGCCGTCCACTGAGACCCTGGACGGTGCCGTGGCGATCGGCGCGACTGGCACGAGGGGCAGAAATGGCGTGACCGGCGTGACCGGCGCGGTTGGTGCGTCCATGGCCGCCGTGACCGCGCGGGGAGTCCCAGAGGCGGACGGCGTCGGCGGGCCCGGCAGCGCCGCCTGCCGAGGCGCCTGCCGCGCGGCCTGGCGGCGGACGGGCCGGGCGGCCGGTGCAGGCGGGTCCGTGGCGTGGGGCATCGGAGGGCAGCCGTCCGCGAGACAGGTCAACAGCCGTTCGACCAGGTCCGGTGCCAGACGCGCGCCGCGGCGGGCCAGGTCGCGGGTCAGGTCGTGCGCGCCGAGAACCGTCACCCGGTCGACCTGTTCGCGCAGGTTGGACCGCCCGGCCATCACCAGCAGCGGCACCACCTCGGTCGGCGGCAGGCCCGCGTCCGCGAGGACGTCCTCGACCGCCACGGTCTGGTCCAGGAGCTTGCGGAGATCGTCGTCCGCGTCGGCGTCGCCGCGGCGCAGACGGCCGTTCTCGATCGCGAACTCCCGCCAGTTCTTCACGTCCAGCACGAAGACCCCGCCGGGCCCGACGACGATCACGTCGATGTTGGCCCGGCGGGTTCCCGGCCACTGCCGGTCCGGCAGCAGGTGCCAGCCGGCGTCGTACATCGAGACCAACGCGCGGGCGACGCTCTGCTCGGCCCGCCCACCGGCCTCCCACCGTCGGACCTCGCGCTCGAGCTGCGCCAGCGTGTCGTTGATGTGCCAGAGCTGCAGCTCGAAGCCGTCGATCACCTGCCGGAGCTCGACGGCTCTCCCGAGGGCTGACGGCGTCGGCAGCGCCGCGCTGGAGATCATGTCACTGTCTCCTCGCTCAGGGTCAATAAGCGGCCTCGGTAATCTTTGTTCGTTTGCCTTCGTTTGTCGATGACGGCGACTTTCGAAGTCCGACAAGGCTTGGATGTCGCCGTAGGTGTCCCTAAGCCTTCGAACGCTGGTTCGAACGCGTGCGCCGGACCTTGCGGACGGAACGGAACTGTCGGACCCCGTCGGCAGAATCGCCGTCGTGTCGAACACCACCAGTCCGCCCGTCGAGCGCGGGCAGGCGCTCGCCCTGGCGCCGGATCAGGCGTCCGTGAAGGCGGGCGAGAGGCTCGCGGTCGCCGGGTCCTGGCCGCTGGCGGGCGGCGACGCCGAGGCGCTGTGGGGCGAGTGCCGGGGCAGCGGAAAGTCGCCCTACCGGGTCGTCGTGGCCCTCGCGGATCATGCCTCGAAGTGCTCGTGCCCGAGCCGGAAGTTCCCCTGCAAGCACGCCCTCGGCCTGATGCTGCTCGCCGCGGCCGGCGGCGTGGCCGGTGCCGGCGGCGAGCGCCCGCAGTGGGCCACGGAATGGCTCGACCGGCGGGCCACGCGCTCCGCCGCGGCGGGCAGCGCGGGCGCGCGGGCTGCCACCGGGCCCGCGGCCGAGCGCTCCGCGGCGGCCGCGGCCCGGCGCGAGGCGAGCCGTGAGGCCAAGGTCGACGCCGGTGTCGCGGAGCTGGCCCGCTGGCTGTCCGACCTGGCGGGGGAGGGGCTCGGAGCCGCCCAGGCCAGGCCGGACGACTGGTGGCGGGCCGCCGCCGCCCGCATGGTCGACGCGCAGGCACCCGGCCTCGCCGAGATGATCCACGAGGCCGCGCAGATCGCCGGGTCGGCGGCCCGGCGGTCTGACTGGCCGTCCCGGCTGGTCGACCGCGTCGGGCTGCTGCACCTGCTGTGCGAGGGCTGGGCCCGCCGCGCCGACCTGCCCGCCGACGTCGTGGCGGTCCTGCGCGACCGGATCGGTTTCACCGTTCCCGTGGCCACTGTGCTCGCCGGCGAGCACATCGTCGGCGAGGTCGACGTGCTGGGGGCGCACGAGTTCGGCGCGGGGCGGGCGCGGGGGCGCCGGCAGTGGCTACGTCTGGTCGAGTCGGGGCGGCTGGCGGTGCTCGTCGACTTCGCGGTGAACGGCCAGGGGATGCCACCGCCGCTGCCCCGGGGCTCGCGGGTCAGGGCCGATCTCGCGCCGTATCCCGGGCGCCGCCCGGCGCGGGTGGCGCCCGGCGCGCCGGGCGGCGCCGCGGCCGTCGTCGGCCCCGGCGACACAGATCTCTTCGCGCCCCCCTGGCGGGCCGCGCTGGCCGGCGTCGCGTCGGCCCTGGCGGTCGACCCGTTCGCGGACGTCGTCGCGCTGACCGTCCGCGGTGTCACGGTGCTGCCGCCGGGCGCCGGGGCCGGTCCGCTGCCCAGGAGCGGTCCGTGGCTGCTGCGGGACTCCGCCGGCGAGGCGCTGCCGCTCGCCGACGAGGCCGTGGCGGAGTGGGGCTGGCACATGCTCGCGGCCGGCGGGGGAGCGGGCCTCGACGTGGTCGTCGAATGGGACTCGTTCACCCTGACACCCCTGGCCGCCACGCCGTCGCGCACCGCGTGGGCGGAGGACATGCCCGGCCGGGCCCCCGTCCCGGTAGTCGCGGCACCGGTCGCCCCGGTGCCGACGCCGGGGTGGACGGACCTCGTCGACGCCGCGGTGATCGGCGTGAGCCGCCGCCCGTCGCCGGTGATTCCCGGGCTCCCTGATCCCGGCGGGCGTCCGGGCGAGGAGGAACGCCTGCTCCGGGTCGCGGCGCTGGCCGCGGTGACCAGGCGGGCCGGTCAGCTGGCCGCCGATGCCTCCGCGGTGCCCGCGCCGGCTCCCGCCGCGGCGGACGATCACCCACCGTGCCCACCGACGGCGGTCGTGCCCGTTCCCACCGAGGTGGGCGCCGCCGAGACAGCCGAGCTCGAGGAGTGGCTGGACCTGCTGGCCGAAGGAGGCTGGCGCCCGCCGGACACCCTGCTTCCCGCGCTGGTCGAGCTCGGCCGGCGGTCGACCGCGCTCCGTCCCCGCCTGCTGCGGGTCCTCGGCCCGCGCGGCCGCTGGTTCGCCGCGCTCCACCCGGACGCCGGCTGGGCGGGGCCCGTCGGCGTCGCGGGCTGGCCGAGCGCGAGCGCGCAGCAGCGCCGATCCCTCATCGCCGCGCTGCGGCACACCGACCCGGCGGCCGCCGCCGAGCTGCTGCGCGGCGACGCGGGCGAACCTCCCTTCGTCCCGTTCCGCCGGGCCGGCGGAGCCGAGCGCCTCGCCTTCGTCCAGGCGCTGCGCACCGGCCTCGGCCCGTACGACGAGGAGCTGTTGGAGGCGGCCCTGGACGACCGCCGGTCCGACGTGCGCGACGCGGCGGTCCAGGTTCTGCTGGAACTTCCCGGTACCCGTTTCGCGGCGCGGGCCGCCGCCCGCACCGAGCGGGCCTTCACGGTGCATCGCGGCACCCTGCGCGTGCACCCGCCGGCGGTGCTCACCGACGAGATGGCGCGGGACGGCGTCTCGCCTGACGGGCCGTCCCGCGCCAGGGCGCAGGCCGACGGGCCGGCCCGGATGCTGCTCGCGGAGATCGCCCGGGTGGACCCGCGGCTGTGGCCGGAGCGGACCGGCCTGTCCCCGCAGAATTTCCTGAGCGCCAGGGCGCTCTGGGAGCCCGCGCCGAGCTTCCCCGCGCTGACCCTGGCGCCCTACCTCGTCGGCCCGGTCGTCCGGCACCGTGACCCGGAATGGGCGCTCGCGCTGATCCCGAAGGTCGAACCGCGCTCGCAGGGGGTGCTGATCGGCTGCCTGCCGGAGCCCGACCGGCTGCGCGCGTTCGACCTCGCCCTGAGCGGGACCGGCCATGCCACGCGGCGCTGGGGCCTGCTCCTCGGCAGATCCGGCGGGCACGGCCTCGGCAACACCGCCCTGGGGAACCTCATCACGCTCCTCGCCGGGATACCCGGGCCCTGGTCGGCGGAGTTCACCCGGGCGGCCGGCCCCGCCATCACGGCCGTCGTCACCGCACCGGTCGACGAACCGGGCTCCGATCCCCAGCAGCGGGCAACGGCCCGCACGCTGCACGCCCGGGTGCGGGCGCTGCTCGCCAACCTCGCCTGGCGGGTGGAGCCGTACGTCGGCATCCCCGACCTGGACCCGTCCACCATGCCGGCCGAGACGGTGTCCGGCTACCAGCGCCTCGCGGCCGTGCTCGCCCAGCGGCGAGCCCGCCGCGACACCCTGCTCTCCCGTTCGAGCTCGAAGAAAGGCTCGTCATGACGACATCGACCCAGCCGCCCGCCGGGATCGCGCCCGAGACCACCGCCGTCCCGGCGCGGCCGGTCGGTGCCGCCCCGCAGGGCTCCGGCGACCAGCTGCTGCGCCCGCACGCGGAGCAGGCGTTCGCCGCCGAGCTGGCCGCGCTCGCCGCGACCGACCGGCGCCGCCGGCCGCCGTCCTGGCGGCTCTCGCCCTGGGCCGTCGTCACCTACGTGCTCGGCGGCACGCTGGACGACGGGACGGTCGTCACGCCGAAGTACATCGGCTCGCGGCGGCTCGTCGAGGTCGCCGTGGCCACCCTCGCGACCGACCGGGCGCTGCTGCTCCTCGGCAGCCCGGGCACGGCGAAGTCGTGGCTGTCCGAGCACCTCGCCGCCGCGATCTCCGGCGACTCGACCCTGGTCGTGCAGGGCACGGCCGGCACCTCCGAGGACGCTGTCCGCTACGGCTGGAACTACGCGCGGCTCATCGCCGAGGGGCCGTCCAAGGACGCGATGGTGCCCTCGCCGGTGATGCGCGCGATGGCCGGGGGCTCGCTCGCCAGGGTCGAGGAGCTCACCCGGATGGGCGCCGAGGTACAGGACGCGCTGATCACCGTGCTGTCGGAGAAGACGCTGCCCGTCGCGGAGCTCGCCAGCGAGGTGCAGGCCGTCGCCGGGTTCAACATCATCGCCACCGCCAACGACCGGGACCGGGGCGTCAACGAGATGTCCTCGGCGCTGCGCCGGCGGTTCAACACCGTCGTGCTGCCGCTGCCGGCCACGGAGGACGTCGAGGTCGAGATCGTCAGCCGCCGCGTCGCCCAGCTGGGCCGCGCGCTGGACCTGCCGGCCGAGCCGCCGGCGGGCGCCGAGGTCCGCCGCGTCGTGCGGATCTTCCGCGAGCTGCGCTCCGGGGTCACCAGCGACGGCCGCACCACGGTGCGGACACCGTCGTCGACCCTGTCCACCGCCGAGGCGATCAGCGTGATCACGGGCGGGCTGACCCTGGCCGCCCACTTCGGCGACGGCAGGCTGTCGGCCGAGGACGTCGCCGCCGGGCTCGTCGGGGCCGTGGTCAAGGATCCCTCCACCGACCCCGTGGTCTGGCGGGAGTACCTCGAGGGCGTCGTGCGGGACCGCGACGGTTGGAAGGACCTGTACCAGGCCTGCTGGGATCTCGACACGGAGGCGCGCGGCAGATGAGCGTCACCGTCCTGGGCATCCGCCACCACGGGCCGGGCTCCGCACGGGCCGTCGAGGCGGCGCTCGCCGAGCTCGACCCGGACCTCGTCCTCGTCGAGGGCCCGGCGGAGGGCGACGCCGCCCTCGCGCACACCGGCTCGCTCACCCCGCCGGTCGCGCTGACGGTCTACGCCCGCGACGAACCGCGCGACGCCGCCTTCTGGCCGTTCGCAGAGTTCTCCCCCGAGTGGCGGGCGCTGCTGCACGGCGCCGCCACAGGCGTCCCGGTGCGTTTCGTCGACCTGCCCTTCGGGCTCTCCCTGGCGCTGCGGCGCCAGGAGCAGGCCGAGGCAGCGGCCAGGGCCGTCGACGCCGATGCCGAGGCCGGCGGCCCGGACGGCGCCGGTTCGCGCAGCGCCGACCCGCCCGGTGCCGGCTCCCCCGGTGATGCCGCTGGCGGTGACGGCGGTGACGGCGCGGGCGGCGCGGGCGGCGCGGGCGGTGAGGGCGGCGAGGGCGAGCCCGCGCACCTGGTCGAGGACGACCCGCTCGGATGGCTGGCACGGGCCGCCGGGCACGACGACCCGGAGCGATTCTGGGAGGACCTCGTCGAACACCGCCGGCTCGCCCGGGCCGGTTCGGGTGAGCCGGGCCGGGACGGCGCCCTCGAGCTGTTCGCCGCGGTCGCCAACGCGATGACCGAGCTGCGCGACGAGGCCGGCCCGGGCGACCGGGTGTCCCCCACGCGGGTGGAGCACCGGCGGCGGGAGGAGATGCGCGAGGCGCACATGCGCCTGGAGATCCGCCGGGCCGGCTCGGGGGCGGACGCGGCCGCGCGGATCGCCGTCGTCTGCGGGGCCTGGCACGTGCCGGCGCTGACCGGGGCGGCGGGGCGGACGTCGGCCACCGCCGACCAGCGCACGCTGCGCGGCGTGCGAGCCGTGCGCACCGACACCACGTGGGTTCCTTGGACGCACGCGCGGCTCGCCGCGGAGTCCGGGTACGGCGCCGGGGTCGTGTCACCCGGTTGGTACCACCATCTGTGGACCTCGCGTGACCAGGTCACGACCCGCTGGGTGACCCGGGTGGCGGGGCTGCTGCGCGCCGCCGACCTGCCCGCGTCCTCCGCCTCGGTGATCGAGACCGTCCGTCTCGCCGAGGCGCTCGCCGCCGTGCGTGAGCGGGCCGTCCCCGGGCTGACCGAGCTGAACGACGCCGTGCTCGCCGGTCTGTGCGGGGGCGACCCGGTTCCGCTGGCGGTGGTGCGCGAGCAGCTCGTCGTCGGGCGGGTGCTCGGCGCCGTCGGCGAGGATGTTCCGACCGTGCCGCTCGCCGCCGACCTCGCGCGCCTGCAGCGCCGGCTGCGGCTGCGGCCCGGGGCCGACGACCAGAAGATCCGGCTGGACCTGCGCAAGGACGTCGACCGGGAGCGCGGCCAGCTGCTGCGCCGGCTGCGCCTGCTCGACGTGCCATGGGGGACGCCCGCGGCGACGTCGGGCACCGGGACCTTCGCCGAGGCGTGGACGCTGCGCTGGGAGCCGGAGTTCTCCGTCGCGGTGGTCGCCGCCGCCCGGTACGGCTCGACAGTCGCCGACGCGGCCACCGCGGTCATCACCGAGCGGACGGAGGCCGCCGCCGACCTGCCGGCCGTCACCGCCCTGCTCGAGGCCGCGGTGCTCGCCGGGCTGCCCGCGGCGATGGCGGTCGTCGCGGCCGGGCTGGAACGCCGCGCCGCCGGCACCGGCGACGTCGCCCACCTGATGGCGGCGCTCGCCCCGCTGGCCCGCATCCACCGGTACGGCGATGTGCGCGCGACCGACACGACGGGCGTCGCCGCCCTCGCCGAGAGCCTCATGGTGCGGATCTGCGCGGGGCTCCCGCCCGCCTGTGTGAGTCTCGACGACGACGCGGCGGACGCGATGGCCGCCGCGATCGACAGCGCCGACGGGGCGTTCCGACTGATCGCCGACCCCGAGCACGTCGAACGCTGGCACGTCGCCGTCCGCGCCGCCGCCGACATCCACGGTGGCAACAGCCTGGTCAACGGCAGGTGCACGCGGATCCTCTCGGACGCGGGTGACATCGACCAGGCCGAGGTGGCCCTCCGCCTCGACCGGGCGCTGTCCGCGGCGGGCGTCGCGCCGGCCGACGCCGCCCGCTGGCTGGAGGGCTTCCTCGGCTCCACCGGATCGGTGCTGGCCCGGGACCCGCGGATGCTCGGGCTCGTCGACGCCTGGCTGGCCTCGCTCACCGCCGACGCGTTCACCGTCGTCCTCGCGCCGTTGCGGCGGGTGTTCGCGGCCTTCACGGCACCGGAGCGCCGCATGATCGCCGAACGGGCCGGGTCGGGGCTGCCGCGGCCGGCCGGTGGCGGCACCGGCCCGACGACATCCACGGGCGGTCCGGCGGCGGGCGGTCCGGCGGCCTGGGACGCCGACCGGGTCGCGCTCGTCCTGCCCGTCGTCGCGTCGCTCCTCACGATCCCCGGCCTGGAAAGGACGGCCACACATGAATGAGCGCACTCCGGCGGGCGAGGGGTCCACCCACGCCGGCACCCACGCCGGTGCCGCCGTCGCCGTCGCCGTCGCCGACGACACGGAGCGGTTGCGGCGCTGGCGCATGGTGCTGGGCGCGCCGGCCGCGCCCGTCCTGGACGGGCGGATCTCCCTGTCCGGCCCCGACGGGGAGATCGACGCGGCGCTCGGTGCCCTCTACGACGCGGACGCGGACGCGGCCGGGGAGGGGCGCCGGCGGCGCTCGGGCGGTCTGGGCGCGTCGGTGCCGTCCGTGGCCCGCTGGCTGGGAGATATCCGGACCTACTTCCCGACCTCGGTCGTGCGCGTGCTGCAACGCGACGCGGTCGCTCGCCTGGGGCTCGGTCAGCTCCTGCTCGAGCCGGAGCTGCTCGCGGCCGCGGAACCGGACGTCCACCTCGTCGGGACGCTGCTGTCGCTGCGCTCCGCGCTGCCCGAACGCACCAGGGAGACCGCCCGCGCCGTGGTCCGGCGCGTCGTCGAGGACATCGAGCGGCGGCTGGAACAGTCGCTGCGCAGCGCCGTCCTGGGCGCCGTGGACCGGACGTCCCGCACCCGCACTCCCCGCCTGCCCGACGTCGACTGGGATCGCACCATCCTCGCGAACCTGCGCAACTACCAGCCTGAGCAGCACACCGTGATCGTCGACCGGCTCATCGGCCACACCAGGGCGCGGCGCACCGCCGCCCTGCGGGACGTCATCCTGCTCATCGACCAGTCCGGGTCGATGGCGTCGTCCGTCGTCTACGCGGGGGTGCTCGGCGCGTCACTGGCGACGCTGCGGGCCGTGTCCACCCGGCTGATCGTCTTCGACACGTCGGTGGTGGACCTGACCGACCAGCTCGACGACCCGGTCGACCTGCTGTTCGGCGTCCGGCTCGGCGGCGGAACCGACATCGACCGTGCCGTCGGCTACGGCGCGTCGCTCGTCACCCGGCCCACCGACACGGTCTTCGTCCTGATCAGCGACCTGATCGAGGGTGGTGACCAGTCGTCGCTGGTGGCCCGGCTGCGGGCGCTCGTCGAGGCCGGGGTGTGCGTCGTCGTTCTGCTCGCCCTGTCCGACGACGGCACCCCCGCCTACGATCACCAGCTCGCCGCCACCTGCGCCGAGCTCGGGGCGCCCGCGTTCGCCTGCACCCCGGACAGGTTCCCCGAGCTGCTGGCCACCGCGCTGCGCCGCGACGACGTCGGCCGCTGGGCCTCCGTCCAGGGGCTGGTGCGCCCGGCCTGACCGGGCCCCGGGGGCCCCGGGGGCGCCGGGGCCGCCCGGATGCCGGGTCCGCGGGTTGGAATCTGTTGTCGGTTGAGCGCCAGATAGCGCCAGATAGCGCCAGTAAGTGCCGTATGGTCGTAGGTGTGAACCTCAAGGAGTGGGCTGTCGTGAACGGGGTCGGGTACTCGACCGCCCGGCAGTGGTTCCTTGACGGCAAGCTGCCGGTGCCGGCTCGCCGCGTCGGGGGGCTGATCCTCGTCGAGGAACCCGCGCCGTCGGCTACCGGCGCGACGGCGGTGTACGCGAGGGTGTCGTCCGCCGAGCAGGAGTCGGACCTGGACCGGCAGGTCGCGCGGGTCGTGACCTGGGCGGCCGGGCAGAACCTGCCCGTCGGCAAGGTGGTCACCGAGGTCGGGTCGGCGTTGGGCGGCGACCGGCGGGAGTTCCTCGCGCTGCTGGGTGACCCGCGGGTGTCCACGATCGTCGTCGAGCACCGCGACCGGTTCGCCTGTTTCGGCGCCGAGTACGTCGAAGCCGCCCTCGCCGCCTCCGGTCGGCGGCTGCTGGTCGTCGATCCGGCGGAGATCGACGATGACCTTGTCCGGGATGTCACCGAGATCCTGACGTCGCTGTGTGCCCGGCTGTACGGGCGCCGCGGCGCTGCGAACAGGGCCCGTCGGGCTGTCGAGGCCGCTACCGGGGCCGTCGAATGAACACGCTGCAGGCGTACCGGTTCGCTCTCGACCCGAACAACACTCAGCTTGCGGACCTGCACCGGCATGCCGGGGCGGCCCGGTTCGTGTTCAACTGGGGTCTGGCCCGGGTGAAGGCCGCCCTGTCGCAGCGGGAGGCGGAGCAGACCTATGGCCTGACCGGGGACATGCTCACCCCCGTGCCATGGACCCTGCCCGCGTTGCGCCTGGAATGGAACAAGGCCAAGCCGAGGGCCGCTCCCTGGTGGGCCGAGTGTTCCAAGGAGGCGTTCTCCGCCGGGCTGGACCGGCTTGCCCAGGGGCTGAAGAACTTCACCGACTCCCGGAAGGGGAAGCGGAAGGGCCGCCGGGTCGGGTTCCCCCGGTTCAAGAAGCGCGGGAAGGCCCGTGACAGCTTCCGGTACACCACCGGTGTCTACGGCCCGGCCGGGGACCGGCATGTGAAGCTGCCCCGGATCGGCCGGGTGAAGGTCAGCGAGGCGATGGGCGCGTTGACCGGCCGGCTTGCTGGTGGCGTGGCCCGGCTGTTGGGTGCGACCGTGTCGAGGACCGCGGGCCGCTGGTTCGTGTCGTTCACGGTGCAGGTCGCCCGGGAGGTTCCCCCCGGCCCGTCGGGGCGACAGCGCACAGCCGGGCCGGTCGGTGTCGACCTCGGGGTCAAGCATCTCGCTGTGCTCTCCACCGGAGAGATGATCGCAAATCCGAAGCATCTGACCGCTTCGCTGCGCCGGCTGCGCACCGCATCGCGGGCCTACGCCCGGTCGAAACCCGGGAGCGCGGGACGGGCGAAGCGGGCCGCCCGGCTCGCTCGTATCCACGCCCGGGTCGCCCACCAGCGCCGTCACGGGCTGCACACGCTCACCACCCGGCTCGCGAAAACCCACGACACGATCGTCGTGGAGGACCTGCATGTGGCCGGGACGGTACGTAACCGTCGGCTGGCCCGTGCCGTCTCCGACACGGGGATGGCCGAGGTCCGCCGCCAGCTCTCCTACAAGACGTCGTGGTACGAGTCGGCACTGGTCGTCGCGGACCGCTGGTACCCGAGTTCGAAGACCTGTTCCGGCTGCGGCTGGCAAGACCCAAACCTGTCGCTGTCGGACCGCACCTTCGCCTGCCAGTCCTGCGGGCTGGTGATCGACCGTGACGTGAACGCCGCGGTCAACCTGCGTCACCTCGTCGCCGCCAGTACGTCGGAGACGGTAAACGCCCGTGGAGCCGACCGTAAGACCCGCGCAGGCGGGCGGGTGGCAGGGAAGCGGGAACCCGGCACCGCGCAAGCGGATCAGACCGGGGGTGCCTCGCCGAGAGGTGAGGCGGCGTGACCGCGTGCTACCCGGCGCTCTCATGCAACGGTGAGAGCGAGCAGATCGTCGGTAAGGCCACCAAGTGCTTCAACCCGATGGGCGGGGACCGCAACCGCCGCGGCGCCTCCCGCCGGTGGATCACGCGCGCCGTCGAGGACAGCCTCCGCCGCCTCGACACCGACTACATCGACCTCTTCCAGATCCACCGGCATGACTGGAACACCGACCTGGAAGAGACCCTCGGCGCGTTGAACGACCTCGTGCACCAGGGCAAGATCCGTTACCTGGGCTCGTCGACGTTTCCCGCGGACTGGATCGTCTGACCCGGCGCCGGCCGTCCGGCCGCGGTCAGGGCGCCGCCGGGGGATCGGTCGCGGGGGGCGTCCCGGGCGCGTCGCCGGACGCCTCCGCGTGCCGCTCGAGGAGCCGGGCGCGGATCTCGTCCGGGGTGTAGGCGCGGCGGGTCCGCTCGGAGCGTGCCAGCACAGCCCCGCCGGCGGCGACCCCGACGACGCCGGCCAGCCCCAGCACCTTCCACCAGCGGCCCGCGCCCGATCCGAAGCTCGGTTTCCACCTCTGCATCCGCCCAGGCTACGGAGACGGGCGCGACCTCCTACGCTGGGGGACATGGGCGGACGTCCGCTGACCCTCGACCAGGCGGTGGAGCTCAGCCGCACCGGTGACGTGTGGATCTTCCGTGGCCGGAGTCCCGCCGACCGGGCGATCCAGATGACGACGAACAGCCCGGTGAACCACGTCGGGATGGCCGTCGTCCTCGACGACCTCCCGCCGCTGATGTGGCACGCGGAGCTCGGTCGGTCGCTTCGTGACGTCTGGTCCGGCAGCCACCACCGCGGAGTGCAGCTGCACGACCTCCGCGAGGCCGTCGTCGTGTGGGGCGCGCGGTACGGCCAGCGGGCCTGGCTGCGCCAGCTCGAGCCGACGGCGGGCCGTGAGGCCGAGGAGGCCGTCCTGCGCACGGTGGCCCGGCTGGACGGCACACCGTTCCCGTCCACGGCCCGGCTCGCCACCCGGTGGCTGGGGGGCCGGCTGCCGGCGCCGCGGACGTTCCGGCGCCGCCGGGCCCGGACCGGTCCGGATTCCACGCCGGCCGCCGGCCCGGAGCCGGCCGCCGGCCCGGAGCCGGCCGCCGGCCCGGAGCCGGCCGCCGGCCCGGAGCCGGCCGCCGGCCCGGAATCCGGTGCCGGTGTCGAGACCGGGGGTGGGCTGGAGTCCGCCTACTGTGCCGAGGTCGTCGCGCTCACCTACGAGGCGATGGGGCTACTGGAGCCGGGCCGGCGGCTGAACTGGTACGACCCGGGCCGGTTCTGGAGCGGCGACGACCTGCGGCTCGCCGGCGGCCACCGCCTCGGGGTCGAGATCGCCGTCGAGCTGCCGGCCCCGCCGAGCCGTGGGTGAACACCGCGAACACCACGAAGTCGAAGCCGACACCGAGCCCGGGGGAACGCGTGCCGCCCCCGAAGCCCGTGGCGGTCCGCCACGGGCTTCCCGCATCACGGACCGGTCAGGAGTTGCCGGCGGGGACGAGCTCGACGACGGGGATGACCCTGGACGTCGCCTCCTGCAGCACCTCGAACTGCGGGTACCGCCGCGCCTGGCGGGCGTACATCGAGCTGCGCTCCGCACCGTGCAGCTCGGTGGCCGTGACCCGGAGGACCTGGCCGTCGACCTCGATCGTGGCGTTCGGGTTCGCCCGCAGCTGTTCCAGCCAGTGCGGATCCTCGTCCGCGCCGTCGTTGGCCGCGAACACGAAGTAGCGGCCGCGTTCGGCGTAGAAGTTCAGCGGGCTCACGTGCGGCGACCCGTCGGCCTCCGGACCACTGTCCAGCAGCAGCAGGGTGGCGCCCTCGAACCTGCCGGCGGGCCGACCGCCGTTGGCCCGGAACTCCTCGATGAACTCCTTGATCTCCTGCGCGCTGTACATCTTCCTGCTCATCGTCCTGCTTCCTTCTCGTTGTGCCAGGGCCTGGCACCTGCTCGCCGTCCCAGGCCCTGAAGCCGTACCGACTCCGCGCGAAGCACTCTGATTACGTCCCGGGCCCGGCCGGCCACTGTGCGACGTCCTTCACGCGACGTGAGCCACGCTGCATCCGGCAGGCCGGTATCCGGCCACGGGGTCACGCGGGGGCGCGTTCGGAGGCCTGGGCCGTGCGCTGTCCGCCCGAAGGTGGCGACACGCGACGCAGTGCTCCAATCCGACCTCGCGCTCCAGGTCAAGATCAGCTAATTACCGTTCGAAGTCGCCGCGCCAGGCGCAGGACTTCGGGAGGAAAAGGTGCGTTTCCGCAGGACGCTGGTCTCGCTGGCGGCCGGAGGGATGCTGTGCTCCGCAACGGCCCCGGCCGCCGCCGACGCGATCTCACCGCCGAAGATCCAGCCCTTCGATGAATGTTCTGCGGCGGACTACCAGAACGATCCCCGACTGGGGCCGGCGAAGCTTCCGTTCTTCGGCGACGTCGGTGATGAGGTCGACGAATACTCGCGGACCGGTGGCCATTCGACCGATCAGTTCCTGGGTACCTGGTGGGACCCGTCCGCCAGTTTCTCGCCGTTCCCGTCCATACCGGGGAACTGGATCTTCCCGCCGGCGGACGGCTATTACATCAACCCGGACGGCTCGCCGATCAGGACCGAGGTTTCGCTGGTTCCGGGCCAGCGGATCGACCGTTTCGGCCTGCCGCGCGGCAGCTTCCTCTCACCTCGGGGAACGGACTACGAGAACAGGTCGATCCCGCCGTCCAACCTCGACGACGCCGCGGATCCGGGCGACTGCAATTACCACACCTACCAGGTGGTCCGGGAGTTCCGGGTGTTCTCCGGGGCGATCCGCCCGTGGTTCGACCAGCCCGGTAACGGCCTGCAGTACCAGGTCGTGTGTTCGCTCGTCCCGGGGGGGACCGCGTCGCCACGGTGCAACCAGACGACGGGAAACCTGCAGGTCCAGT
The DNA here is from genome assembly GCF_023242985.1 of Frankia sp. Mgl5. Classification (NCBI taxonomy): domain Bacteria; kingdom Bacillati; phylum Actinomycetota; class Actinomycetes; order Frankiales; family Frankiaceae; genus Frankia; species Frankia sp. Mgl5. The sequence goes on from NZ_JALKFY010000617.1 coordinate 63,350, forward strand.
ACCTGCTGGACAAAAAGTACCTCGTGGAAGTTCCCACGGACGACCGGATCGTCTGACCCGCCGGCCCGCCTCGGTGAAACGGGCTCGGCCGGCGGGCCCGGTGGGCTACCGGCCGAGCATGGCCTCCAGCGCGATGTTGTCGGCGTCACGGAAGGCGAGGATCCATCCGAACGGAAGCTCCCGGGTGGGGGCGAACACGGCCCCGGCCTTGGCCAGCCTTTCCTCGAGGACGTCGAGATCGGTCATGCTCTCGACGGAGAAGGACAGGTGGTCGAGGCCGGGCCGGGTCTCGTCGAACAGGTCCGCGCCGCCGCCGTCGTGTTCGCGCAGAACGATGCTCAGGCCGCCGGGAAGAACACCGTGGGCGAAGGACGTCGTGTCACCGCGGCCCCGCACCAGCTCCTTCCAGTCGAGAATCTCGGTGTACCAGCGGCAGCTGATGTCCAGGTCCCGCACTGTCAGGCTCACGTGTGACACACCGCTGAGCGGCATTTCCGTCCTCCAGGTCTCGGACAACCGGACCGGCGTGCTTCGGCCTGCGCCGGCCCGCCGGGGTGTTTCGTGCCTCGGCGGCTCATGCGGCCGTCCGGGCAGGCCCGACTGTAGGGAAGGGCGTCAACGGGTGCGCGATCCGAACGGCCTTCCCGTACACCGGGCCGGCCGCGTCCGCGACGGCTGCGCCCGCGACGGCCGGTCTCAGCGCGGGGCGCCGGGGTGCGCGCCGAGTTCCGCGGTGAGCGCGGCGACGAACCGGTCCCGCCGCGGCGCGGGGAGTTCCGGGTAGGCAGGCAGGAACACCAGGCCGTTCAGGACTCGCCGAGCGCCCGGTGGGGCGGGTTCGACGGCGCCTATCTGACTGGTGGTCGGCGCCGCGTCGACGCCCGCCGCCCGCAGCGCCTCGACCACGCGGGCCGGGTCGTCGACGATGACGGGGAACAGCCAGTAGGTGTGGTGTTCCGCGGCACCGCCGGGACGGAACACCTCCGGTGGCAGCGCGCCGGCGAGCGCCTCGCCGGCGGCGGCGCGCCGTCGCAGCCGGTTCGCGGGGAACCGGGCCAGGCGCCGGGTCACCGTGCGGGCGAGGGCCGGGCAGGGCCGGCGCTGCAGCCAGCCGGTGAACCCCCGTTCGTCCCGTGGCACCCGGGAGCGCACCAGTGCCTGCGGGTCCCGCCGTCGCGCACCGCCGAAGAGCAGGCCGTAGGGCCGGGGACGGGACAGCGCCAGCGCGACGACGCATACGACGGCCCGTCTGGCGTACTCGCGCCGGGACTGCGCGGGCCACCGCTCCTGGCGGGCGCGCATGTCGGCGGCGAGGTCGGGTCGGCGGGTCCAGGCGACGGCGCCGCCGAGCGCGGTGGCGGTCTTGAGCAGGCCGAAGCTGAACAGGGACACGTCGGCGCGCGGGTCGCCGCGGTCGGCCGGCCCCTGGATCGACTGGGCGCAGTCCTCGATGAGCAGCAGGCCGTGCGCGCGGGCGGCCCGGGCGGCGGCGTCGAGGCTGGACCGCGCGCCGAACAGGTGGGTGACGACGAGCGCGCGCGTCCGATCGGTGATCGCCGCGTCGAGCGCCGCCTCGTCGACGGCGAGCGTGAGCGGATCGATGTCGACGGGGACGGGGCGCAGGCCGTGCAGCTCGATGATCCTGATCATGTCCGGGTGGGTGACGGCGGAGATCGCGACGTCGCTGCCCGCCGGGAGGCGCGCGGCGCTCAGCAGCAGGTGGAATGCGGACCGCACGGACAGGCACAGGAGGCCGTCGGCGCCGGGGCCTGGGCGGTCGCGGGGGCTGCCGAGGTCTGGATGTGGCCCGTGGCCCCTCCGGCCGATCACGGACGGTGCGCCGCGCCGCCTGACTCCGGCGGTCAGCGCGTACATCGCTCCGGCCACGGTGCAGTCGATGCGGTGCGTGGGGAAGAGGTTCACAGGTAGTACTTACCAGGACATATGGGTTATCCATCGTACGAAGTGCTTGTCGTGGAGCATGCGCGCCCGGCGCCGCGCCGCCCGCGGGCCGACCGCCACCATCCGCGGCGGCGACGGAACAGCGCGGTTGTGGAACATTGCGGACAGGTGGACAGCCGGGCGTCGACTCAATGAGATCCATGGACGCCCCGAGAACAGCGAGCCGGACCAGCCCCAGCCGTCGACTGATCAAGGCCACGCAGAGGCACTGCTAACCGGCCGTATTTGCCCTGGCCGCAGTCGTGATCTTGCGTAGTGGACGGGCGGTCGGGCAGTCACTGGATAACAACGCTGCGGGTAGTCCGGTCCCCGGGTAGCCTCCCCACGTGCATTCCGGCATCTGTGTGCCCAATCTCGGTGAATTCGTGGATCCGCGCCGGGTCATGGATCTGGCTCGGCGAGCCGAGACCGCGGGGTGGGACGGCTTCTTCGTCTGGGACCACGTGGTCTTCCCCTACGGCCCCGCCCAGGAGGTGGCCGACCCCTGGGTGCTGCTGACCACGGTGGCGCTGGCGACCGAGCGGATCAGGTTCGGCCCGCTGGTCACCCCGGTGGCGCGACGGCGTCCCGGGTCGCTGGCCCGCCAGACCACGTCGCTGGACCGGCTCTCCGGGGGGCGGCTGGTGTTCGGCGCGGGGCTCGGCTGGACGCTGCCGGCGGAGTACGGCACCTGGGGTGAACCGGTCGAGCCCCGGGAGGTGGCGCTGCGGCTGGACGAGGGCCTGGCGGTGCTGGCGGGGCTCTGGTCGGGGGAGCGCGTGGACTTCCGCGGCGAGTACCTGACCGCCACCGACGTCACGTTCCTGCCCACCCCGGTGCAGCGCCCGCGGCCGCCGGTCTGGATCGGCTGCAACTGGCCGAACCGGCTTCCGCTGCGTCGCGCGGCCCGGTGGGACGGCATCGCCCCGATGATCATCAACCCGCGGGACGGTTCCGCGGAACCGACGGCTGCCGCGGTGGCCGAGATCGTCGCCACCGTCAGCGAGTACCGGGCCGCCGCCGGGCAGGGCGCCGGCAGTGAACCCGGCAGTCGGCAGCGGGCCGGCGGCGAGGTGTTCGACGTGGTGATCACCGGGCGGACCGGGCCGGATGAGCCGGGCGCGGCGCGGGAGACGGTCGAGTCGATCGCGGCGGCCGGCGCGACCTGGTGGCTGGAGGGCTTCCGCCCGGCGCCCGGGGAGTACGCCGCCGCCCTGCGGAGAATCGAGGCGGGCCCGCCGCTCTAGAACGGGCCAGCCGCGGTGATTCGCTGGCCGTCGGAACGGTTGGCGGATCACCGCGGCTGGGATGACCGGGCGGCGGGCGCTTCGGGCCGGCCGGCACGGAGAGGCAGGCCGGGCCCGAACGGCCTCAGACGCGGTAGAGCTTGGTGGCGTTCTCGCCCATGACCTTGCGCTGTGTCTCCGGGCGCAGCGAGCCGACCTGCTCGGCGACCATCTCGAGCGGGTTCGGGTGCAGGCTGGTCGGGTGCGGGAAGTCCGTCTCGAACATGATGTTGTCCTCGCCGACGGTGTCGACGAGGTGCTGGAGGTCGCCGCGGCCCTTCTCGAACCAGAAGGTCGCGTACCAGTTCGACGCGAAGTACTCCGACGGCCGCTTCTGCAGCTTGTGGAAGTACTCCGGTGCGTTCTCCTCGAGCTCGTAGTCCATCGCCTCGAGCATGAACGGCACCCAGCCGATCCCGCTTTCGACGGAGACCATCTTCAGGTCGGGGTGACGGTCGAACATCCCGGAGTAGGCGCTGTTGAGCAGTACCCGGGAGTTGTTCTGGAACAGCGACGCGCCGCCGATCGCCGGCTTCACGTAGTCGTCCTGGCTCGGCCAGTAGGTCGTGCCGAAGTAGGACAGCGAGGTCTGGCTGGCGCCGATGTGGAAGTGCACCGGCAGGTTCAGCCCGGCACAGACCTCCCAGAACGGGTCCCACGCCGGGTCGCCCAGGTCCGGTGAGCCGGAGTCCTGCGGGTCGGCGGTCATGTTGACCCCGCGGTAGCCCATCTCCGCGCAGCGCTGGGCCTCGCGCACGCAGGCCGCGATGTCCCACGCCGGCATGATCGGCATGGGGAGCAGCCGGTCGCCCGACTCCGCCTGGACCTGCGCCATCGCGTCGTTGTAGAGCTCCACGCAGAGCCGGACGATCGTGGGGTCGGCGACCGCGTTGAACAGGTTCTGGCCGCCGATGCCGATGGCGTTCGGGTAGACCACCTGGGTGTCGATGCCGAGCTCGTCCATCAGGGTGATCCGCCGGCCGGCGTCCCACGCCGCGGGGTGGACGCTCTCGATGCCCCAGTCCCCGCCCTGGGAGTCCTTCCACGGGTGCTTCTTGCCGTCGTGGTCGATCGTGCCACCGGAGCCCGCGCGGCCGAAGGACTTGCCGGCGACGACCCACATGTCCAGGCCGTTGATCCGCTGGACGTGCGGGACCTTGTCCTCGTAGCCCTTGGGGGCCCGCTCGGTGAACAGGTCGTGGCGCTCGGTCATGTGCGAGTCGGCGTCAACTACTCGTAAGCCTTCGACCAACTTGACCACCGCGTGCCTCCTGGTGTCGACGAAGCGCCCCCACCTGTCCGGGCGCTCCAGCCGAACGTAACTCACTACGGCATGACTGGCAATTTCCAATTTTTAATCTACGATCAAGCATGTGAGTCGCCGGGGCTGCGACCATGAGGGCGTGGCCGAACATGCCTTGAAACGAGCCAGGACGAGCCGCGCCGTGGTCGAGTGGGTGCACCGGCAGATCTTCGACGGGCGGCTGCGCCCCGGCGACCGCATCGACGTCGAGAGCATCAGCGCGACCCTCGGCGTCAGCCCCACGCCCGTCCGCGAGGCCCTGGTACTGCTCGAGCGGGACGGCGTCGTCTCCACCCAGGTGCACCGGGCCGCGTTCGTCGAGCACTTCGACGCCCGTACGCTGCGCGCCGACTTCCACGTCTTCGGCCTGCTCAGCGGCGTCACGGTCTCCCGGATCGCGCGTGGCCGTGACCCGGGCGTCCTCGCCGAGATGCAGCGCATCCTCGGCGAGCTGCGGGCCACGCCGGCGGAGGCGCGCACCCGCTGGTACGAGCTCACCACCGAGATGGTCCTGTTCCAGCACCGGGCCGGCGGCACCCCCCGGCTGCGCGCCGACCTGCGCGGCTTCGGTGACTTCCTCGACTGGACGGCCCGCCAGAGCGACCAGCGCGACCACGCCGAGGTCGTCCGGGCGCACGAGCTCGTCATCGACGCCATCGCCGCCGGCGACGAGCACGGCGCCGCCCAGGCCCGTCTCGCGGACGCCCGGGCCGTGGCCGAGGAGGTCATCCGCGAGTTCGTCCGGCGGGGGGTGCTGTCCGCCGAGGCGGGCGCGGTCGGAGCGGGCTGAGACCCGCTGCCGACGGCTGTCGGGAAGCGGCCGCCGGTAGCCGCGCCGCCGGCGGCGCGGCTACCGGACGATGCGGTTACCGGACGACGACCCGGACGCGGGCGAGGTTCTGCACGAGGCCGTAGGGCGCCTTCGGGTCGCCGTTGCGCTCGGAGGTCACCCGTACGACCGGGAAGTAGGTCCCGGGCCTGGTGAAGGTGTGGGCGATGGTCAGCCGGGCCGAACGGTCGATCCTGTCGAGTTCGGAGCGCTCCGGGTAGCGTCCGGTGCCGTCGAAGTCCCACTCCACCCTGATGATCTTCCCGGCGTCCGGCGGTGTCTCCGCCTGTACGGAGAGGGCGACCGGTTGGCCGGTGGCCGCGTCGGCGCGGGCGGCGGGGGTGATGTTCCGGGTCCCGACCCTGCTGACGGCGAGGGTGACGGTCGGCTGCACGCCCCTGCGCTCCGTGGCGGTCGCCGCTGGGTGCAGCTGCGTGTCGCCGTCCACGGTGTACGCGGTGCTGGCCGGTGGCGCGGTCCCGTTCACGACCCACTCGTCGAGGTGGAGCAGGGCCTGCTGGAGTTCGCCGTCGTAGCTGACGAGGTGGGTTTCGGCCGCCGGGTTGAGCGGCTGGGTGTGTCCGGCGTTGTCCATGAGCCACACGCGGTAGCTGTCGTCCAGCTTCGATCCGAGCGTGGCCTTCGCCTGCCTGGCGTACCAGTCCGCGGGCCAGGGGAACGCCTCGACGTCCATCAGTGACGCCAGCATGATCATCTTGCCGTGGAACTTCCCGGTGGGAACCCCGCCGCTCACCGCCTGGGTGAACGTCGGCCCGGCCAGGATCGGCCGCTGCGGATAGATCGGCGCGCCGCCCGCGTCGCGGAACTGGTTCCAGCCGTACAGGTCGCGCGACGGGACCTGGTAGCGCTGGTAGTACTGCAGCGCGAGGAACCACGAGTTGTCGACGCGTACCCGGTCGCCCGGCCTGATCGCGCCGGTCACCGCGGAGTCCGCGTTGTCGCCGAAGGTCACGGTGTCACCGTCCGAGCCTCCCAGCGGGACGGTCCTGCCGGCGGCGGCACCGCTGAGGACGACGATGTCCGCGCCGGTCAGGTCACCGGTCGGTGCGGCGGAGAGCCTCAGCCCGCTGGCCGGGTCGCCGGTGAGTGCGGTGACGTCGGCCTCGAACCGGACCCGAGCCGTCCCGGCCGACGACGCCGGGTCGGTGCCCGCGTAGCCCGGTCTGGTCCAGAAGTCGTCGACGTAGCTCGCGTCGAGGATGCGGACACCCCCGCCCACCGCGGAGAACGCCCCGCCGTCCAGGTTCGCGTAGTTCCACCAGCCACGAAGCGGGAATCCAAGCCGTGTCGCCTCCCGGAGCACCGCCTGCTGCTCCTTGTTCAGGCCGGCATAGGGGTCGCCGCTGCCGCCGGGCTCCATCGCGTCGACGATCTGGGGGAACTTGTCGTGGAGCACCCGTAGCCCCAGCAGTTCCACGGTCATGCTGCTGGGGATCGAGTTCCCGGTCCCGGGCACCATGGGCACTCCGCCGTCCCACACGCCGTCGGTCTTCTCCAGTGCGCCCATCGTCTGGTACGCGCCGCCACTGGCTCCGTAGATGTACCCGCGCGGCCGGGTGGAGTCGCCGTACACCCGCGCCGCGACGACGCGGGAGAACTTCGCCGACGCCGCGTTGACGCGGTACCCCCCGAGCTCACCGGCTCCGGGCAGGCCACCGGCGTTGTTGGTGGCCACGGCGTAGGCGCCGTTCGTGACGGCGAAGGCGATGGTTCCCGGCAGGGCGTCCTCGGTCCCCAGCGTGGGGTAGGTGTACTCGAAGAAGCGCCCCTCGTACCGATCCGGGAAGTAGAAGGCGAACTTGGCCTTCGTGTCCCGGAACCCGCCGTGGACGTAGCGAAAGCTCACCGTGACGTCCGTCGCCGGATCGGTGGCCTTCCGGCGCTCGTCCACATCGACGTACGGCCGGGTCAGCTCGGGGTCGACGCACGACCCGGTCACGATCAGGGGGCCGTCCGGCGCGGCCGGCTCGCAGGACGGGCCCACGAGCGGCCCCGCGTCGATGTCCAACGGGTGCCCGAGGTTGGTCCACACCGGTCGCGGGGCGGGCGCCGCGTCGTCCGATGACGACGAGCAGGAGGCCGTCATCGAGACCGCGCCGGTGATCAGCAGTATCGCGGAGCCCGTCAGCAGCGGCCGGGTGCGACGCCGGCGCGTACCGGCGCCCGAGTCCCCTCGGGAGCCTCGTAAGTCTCCGTCGTCTTCCGTCGTCTTCGGTCGGGCCTGTGCCGCCCGTGTGCCTCTGGTTTCGAGGTACCTGGCCAACGCTGTCACCGCGTTCCCTTCGATCCGGCGCCGCCGATGTCGCCAAAGCGCCAGCCGGCCGGGCGCGCTGGGAAGTGCTGCCGCTGGTCGGACGACCAGGACATGGGCGAGGTCCTCCGTTGGCTGGCAGGCGTTCCCTACGCGCCCCGCGGCGCCTCGGATCCGGGACCAGCCACGGCGAAAAGGATCTTTCCCCCAACAAAAATTGAGCAAAGCATAAAGACAAGGCCCGAACAAGGCCGAGACTCGCCGGTGGGTGGGGTAGGGCGTGTCGATGGGGAGCAAAAGTTAGCTCGAACTCAATGTTGGGATGCGTATCGTCTGGGCATGGCTTCCACGGCCGGTCGCGCACGCGGCCGCTACGCGCGGACGGCCGGGCGTCGGCGGGAGATCGCCCAGGCCGTCCTCGACCTGGTTGAGGAGAAGGGGCACGCGGGGGTGACGACCGCCGAGGTCGCGAGGCGGGCCGGCACCAGCGAGGCCACGGTGCTCTACCACTTCCCGAGCCGGGATCACCTGCTGGTCGCGGCGCTGGAGCGGGACGAGGAACTCACGGTGCTCCAGGCCGAGCGGGATGGCGTGCGGCCGGCCGCCGGCCTCGCGGGACTCGACCTTGACGTCCTCGGTGAGCATGCGCAGGCCGCGGCACGGCGGGAACCGCTGCTGCGGCTGCGCGTCGCCCTCGCCGGTCTTGCCGCGACCCCCGGCCATCCGGCCGCGGACTACTTCGCCCGCCACCGCCAGGTCGCAGTCGAGACCTACGCCGGCCTCGTCGCCGAACGCCAACGGCGCGGCCAGGCGCACCCGAGCCTCGACCCGGTGGAGGTGGCGCGGCAGGTCATGGCCATCTGGGAAGGCCTCAACGCCCAGTGGCTCCTCGCACCGGACTTCGACCTCGGGGCCACCCTCGTCAGCGCGTTCCGCCGACTCTCCGGCCAGAACTGGATGGAGGCCGCCCGCGCGGTGCTGGAGCCCCCCACGGGCATCTGACGGCCGTGCCCGCCTGCCCGCTCCCGTCGGCCCGTGTATGTACCTCGGCGATGTCGCCGCCGCGCAGCGCGATCCGCGGCGGGCGGCCGAGCACTACGCCGCGGCGGCCCGGCTGGCCCGCCGGGCCGCCGCCGTGCACTACGCCGTCCGAGCGGAGGCGTCGCTTCGCGGGTGCGAGACGGGGCCGCCATGAACCGGAGCCGCCATGAACCGGATCATGATTTGGTGCAGGCCTTCGCGACCAGCGGTCACAACCCGCGTCGGATCATCCCCGGCCGTTGCTCAGGACACCGGGCTCCCGGTCCGCGCGAGGTGCTCGTGCAGGAGCCGGATGGCGGTCGCGCCGTCGGCGACGGCTGAGGCGACCCGCCGGACGGCGCCGACGCGGACGTCGCCGACGGCGAACACACCCGGCCTGCTGGTCTCCAGCACCTGGGGTGGCGGGTCTCGGTCGGTCGCCCGTCCGGCGTCGTGGCCGGTGAGGACGAAACCGTCGGCGTCGAGCGCGACGGCGCCCGCGAGCCATCCGGTGTTCGGCCGCGCGCCGGTGAGGATGAACAGCGCCTGGGCAGGGAGCGTGCCCCGCGCCCCGGAGTGGTTCTCCCGGACGACGACCTCCCGCAACGTGCCGTCCCCGACGACCCCCGCGACCTCGGTGTGCGCCAGGACGACGACCCGGGGATGACGGCTGATCCGGTCGACCAGGTAGCGGGACATGCGCTCACCCGGCTCGTCCTCCCGCACCACCAGGTAGACCTCGGTGGCCACGTCGGCGAGCAGGAGGGTGGCCTGCCCCGCCGAGTCGCCGCCGCCGACGACCGCGACCGGACGTCCACCGCACAGCCGGGCCTCCACGAGGGTCGCCGCATAGTGGACGCCGGCGCGCTCGAACCGCTCGATACCCGTGAGATCGGCACCCGTGAGATCGGCACCCGTGGGATCCGTGCCCGTGGCATCGGTGCCCGCGATGTCGAGACCGTTGTACCGGGCGCCGGTGGCGATCACCACCGTCCGGCTGACGATCTCGCGGGGCAGCCCGCCAGGGTCGTAGCGGACGACGTGCAGATCGCCGTCCGGCCGCAGGGCGAGGGCCGTGGCGGGGACGCTGATCTCCGCCCCAAGCCTGTTCGCCTGGACGACGGCCCGGTCGGCGAGCTCCCGGCCGGAGATCCCGTCCGGGAACCCGAGGTGGTTCTCGACGCGGGACGAGTCGCCGGCCTGCCCGCCCGTCCCGACCGCGTCGAGGACCGTGGTGGTCAGCCCCTCCGCGGCCGCGTGGACCGCGGCCGCGAGCCCGGCGGGCCCGGCCCCGACGACCAGCACGTCCCGGATGGGGGCTCCCGGCCGCGCCGCCGGCAGGCCCAGGGCCCGGGCCAGCTCGGAGTTGCTCGGGTTGCGTAGCACCAGCCCGCCGAACCAGATCACCAACGGGGTGTCGCCGGGCGGCACGCCGGCGGCGCGCAGCATCCGCTCGCCGTCCCGGTCCTGTTCCAGGTCGACGAAGCGGTACGGCAGCCGGTTGCGGCAGGCGAACTCGCGCAGCCGGCGGCTGTCCGGGCTGAACCGGGAGCCGATCATCCAGAACCCGGCGTCCAGGCCGACCGGCATCGCCCGGCGCTGGAAGTAGGCGCGCACGATGTCGTCGCCGAGCGGGGCATCGGCCGCGGGCGGCGCCGGATGCGACACGGCGCTCGGTCAGCCGGTGCCGGATGAGTCGGCGGCTCCGAAGGAGCTCTGCCCGAAGGGCGTCGGAGCGTCCGGCAGGCCGCCGCCGGACTCCTCGGCCCGCCGCGCCTTCCCGCCGCCTCCCTTGGACTCGGCTCCCTTCGACCCGGCTCCCGAGCGGCCGCCCCGCGAGGACCCGGCCCGCACGGAACCAGCCTTAGCGGAGTCCGTTCGCGGGGAGTCCGCTCGCGCGGAGTCAGCCTGCGGGGAGTCCGAATCTTCGGAGTCGTCCTGGGAGAGTTCGCCGGCCGAGCTGGCCGAGCTGTCGATGGTGCGGCCCGGCTCGGCCGACGGCGCGGAGATCTCGATACGGCGGGGCTGGCTGCGGCGGGCCTTCGCCAGCCGGACGGTCAACAGGCCGTCGTCGAGGCTGGCGTTCACCTCGTCCGGGTCCACCTCGCCGGGCAGCAGGATGACGTGCTCGAACTGCCCCACCCGGCGGGTCTGGCGGCGCAGCGTGCCGCGGCGCTCCCGTTCCCTGATCTCTCCGGTGACGAACAGCTCGCTGTCCCGGAGGTCGATCGAGAGATCCTCGGCCCGGGCCCCGGGCAGCTCGAGCTCCACGACGAACTCGTCGGCGGTCTCCTCGACGTCCACCGCCGGCGCCAGGCCGGCCAGCACGCCGTAGGGCCGCCGTTCGCCGCCGCCGGTGACGTCGCCGAGCAGGCTGCCCATGCGGGTCCAGGCGTCCTCGATCTCGCGGAGCGGATCCCATCGGATGGTCGGTACCTGGCGGCCGGATCCTGCGCGCACGGGGTTGGTCATGATTCACTCCCTGGCCATTACTCATGTTCCTGGGCGGCCTACCCGTCAATCGTCGGCGGGGTCCGCCCGGTCGGCAAGCCGCCCGGCCGTGACCTGTTCAGGCGGCCATTTCTGATCTCCTGTTCGGGCAACCATTTCTGATCTCCCGGCCCGGTACGTGGTGTTGCGAGGTCCGTCGGGCTGGTCCTACCGTTAGTCGAAAGTGCTTTGTGTAGCCGAAGGTACTTCGCCGCGTCCCCGCCACCTATTTGCCGGAAGAGCTCCCACCGGGAGGACATCGTGGGAAAGGCAGTTGGAATAGACCTGGGGACGACCAATTCGGTCATCGCGGTCGTCGAGGGCGGCCAGCCGACGGTCATCCCCAACGCCGAGGGCTCGCGCACGACGCCGTCGGTGGTCGCGTTCACCGAGGGTGGCGAGCGGCTGGTGGGGGAGCTGGCCCGACGGCAGTCGATCCTGAACCCCAAGGGCACGATCACCTCGGTCAAGCGCTTCGTCGGACGTCGCCACAGCGAGGTTGCCAGCGAGCTGCGGACGGTCACATTCGATCTCACTCCGGGCAAGGACGACGCCGTGCGGATCACGGTGCGCGGGCGGCAGTACGCGCCCGAGGAGATCTCCGCGATGGTGCTGCGCAAGCTCGTCGACGACGCGGCCCGCTTCCTGGGGGAGAAGATCACCGAGGCCGTGATCACCGTCCCGGCCTACTTCAACGACGCCCAGCGCCAGGCGACCAAGGACGCCGGCCGGATCGCCGGCCTGGAGGTGCTGCGGATCATCAACGAGCCGACCGCCGCGGCGCTCGCCTACGGGATGGACAAGCGCTCGCACGAGACCGTCCTGGTTTTCGACCTCGGTGGCGGAACGTTCGACGTGTCCGTTCTCGACGTCGGCGACGGGATTGTCGAGGTGCGGGCGACCGCCGGTGACACCCACCTGGGCGGAAACGACTGGGACCGCCGCCTGGTCGACTTCCTCGCCGACGACTTCAAGAACCAGAACGGCATCGACCTACGTGACGATCCGCAGGCGTTGCAGCGGTTGTTCGAGGCCGCGGAGAAAGCCAAGATCGAGCTTTCCTCGGTGAGTCAGACCCAGGTCAACCTGCCGTTCATCACCGCCGACTCGAACGGCCCGAAGCATCTCAACACCACGGTAACCCGGTCACAGTTCGAAATGAACACGTCCGACCTGCTCGAGCGGTGCATGCCGGCGGTGCGGCGGGCGATGGCCGACGCGAAGATCGCCGAACCGGACGTCGACGAGGTCATCCTGGTCGGCGGTGCCACCCGGATGCCCGCGGTGCAGGCCGCGGTGCGCCGGCTCACCGGCGGCAGGGACCCGAACATGACCGTCAACCCGGACGAGGTCGTCGCCGTCGGCGCCGCCATCCAGGCCGCGGTCCTCAAGGGCGAGGTCTCCGACGTGCTGCTGCTCGACGTCACCCCGCTCTCCCTCGGGGTGGAGACCCTCGGTGGCGTCAGCACGAAGGTGATCGAGCGCAACACGACGATCCCCGCCCGGCGCAGCGAGACGTTCTCCACCGCGGAGGACGACCAGTCCGCGGTGGACATCGTGGTCCTGCAGGGCGAGCGTGAGATGGCCGCGGACAACCGGACCCTCGGCCGGTTCCGGCTGGAGGGCATCCGGCCCGCGCCACGCGGGCAGGCCAAGGTGGACGTCACCTACGACATCGACGCCAACGGCATCCTGAACGTCACCGCGCGCGACACCGACACCGGCGCCGAGCAGCGCATCACCATCTCGGACAACACCAATCTGCCCGCGAACGAGATCGAGCGGATGGTGGCCGACGCCGAGCGTAACCGCGCTGAGGACACCCGGCTGCGAGAGAACGCCGACGCCCAGAACCAGCTCGACACGATCGCCTACCAGGTCCAGCGTCGGCTGTCCGAGTTCGGCGACGACGTTCCGGCGCACGAGCGGGCCCGCGCCGAGCAGCTCGTCGCCCACGCCCGCCGGGCCCTGGCGGAGAACGCCGGCGCGGACCGGGTCCGCCCGATCGTCAACGATCTCCAGCAGGTGCTGTACGCGCTGCCCGCCCCCGGCACGCGTGAGTCGGCGGCCGCGCCGGGCGGCGGTGGACGTTCCGCGGCGGCCGGGCCGGGTACCGGCGGCGCGGGTGGCGCCGGGCCGGGCGCGGGTGGCACCGGTTCGGGCGCGGGTGGCACCGGTTCGGGAGCCGGCGGGCACGGCACCGGCGGGGACGATGTGATCGACGCCGAGTTCACCACCCGCGATGATGACTGACCACCCCACCGGCGCGGACCTGGCGGCCGAGCTGGAGGAGTCGCAGGCCAGACATCTGCGGACGCTGGCCGACTTCGACAACTACCGCCGCCGGACCGGACGGGAGATCAGCGCCGCCACGGCGGCCGAGCGGGACCGCGTCGTCCTCGCCTGGCTGCCGGTGCTCGACCATCTGGAGCTGGCCCTCGCCCACGCGGACGCCGACCCCGACTCCCTCATCGACGGCGTGCGCGGGGTGCGCCAGCTCGCGCTCGACGCGCTGCGGATCTCCGGCGTCGCCCGGCTCGACGACGAGACCGGCCCCTTCGACCCGGCCCGGCACGAGGTCGGCGCCGTCGTCGACAGCGCCTCGACGCCGCAGCCGCCCCCGGCGGGCACCGTCGTCGAGGTCCTGCGCCCCGGCCTCGAGGCCGGCGGGCGGGTGCTGCGGCCGGCGTCGGTAGCGGTGAGCGCCGGCCCGCGGACGGCGACATGAGCGCCGGGACGACGGGACGCGCGAGCCCGGACTTCTACGAGCTGCTCGGCGTGCCGCGTGACGCCGACACCGACGCCATCCAGCGTGCGTACCGCAAGCTCGCCCGCAGGTACCACCCGGACATCAATTCCGACCCGTCCGCCGAGGAGCGGTTCAAGGACCTCTCCGAGGCGTACGACGTGCTGTCCGACCCGGACACCCGCGCACGCTACGACCGGTTCGGCCGCGATTTCCGCCGGGTGCCGGAGGGCGCCGAACGCTGGGCGGACGCCCCACGGGGCGGCTTCGGGCCAGGTGCCGGGCCGGGCGCCGGCGCCGCCGGGACCGCCGGGACCGCCGGGCGCGGCGGGGGCTTCGGCTTCGAGGGGTTCCAGGGCTTCGACTTCGAGGACCTGTTCGGCGGGGTCCGCGGGTTCGCCCGCCGGCGCGGCCGGGTGGGCCCGGTGCCCGGCGCCGACCAGGAGGCGGAGATCGAGATCCTGCTCGCCGAGGCCTACCGCGGCGCGCGGCGACGGATCACGCTGCCCGGGCCACGCGGCCTCCGGGAGGTCGACGTGGCCGTCCCGGCCGGCGTTCGTGACGGCCAGCGGCTGCGCCTCGCCGGGCAGGGTGGGCGCGGCCGGGACGGCGGAAGCCCCGGCGACCTCTACCTCGTGGTGCGCCTGGCTCCCGACCCGCGGTTCCGGGTCGAGGGCCGCGACGTCCACACCGACCTGCCGCTCGCCCCGTGGGAAGCCGCCCTGGGAACGGCGGCCGGGCTGGACACACCGGCCGGTGAGCGGGTGACGGTCACCGTCCCGCCGGCCACCTCCAGCGGCCGCCGGCTCCGCCTGCGCGGCCGGGGCCTGCCGGCGCCTGGCCGGGACGCGGGTCGGGACGCGGGTCGGGACGCGGCCCGGGAGGCCACGGGTGGCAGCGCCGGCGCCGCTGGCGGTGGTGGCGGTCCCGGTGGCGCGGCCGGCGACCTGTACGCGCACGCGCGGATCATGGTGCCGCCCGACCCCGCGGAACGGGAGACCGAGCTGTTCCGCGAACTCGCCCGGGTCTCGTCCTTCAACCCCAGGGAGCGGTCATGACCATGACGCTCGTCCGCACCCGCCCGCGGGACCGCGAGCTGGACCTGGAGTCCTTCTGCGCCGCCGCCCAGCTGCACCCCGACCTCGTCCACAGGCTGGTGACGCTCGGCCTGCTCGACGCCGGGCCCGGCCCCGGCGTCGGTGGCCGCGGTGTCGTGCTCGCGGCGGGCGCGCTGGCGCGCGTCGGGCGTATCGAACGGCTGCGCCGCGACCTCGGGATCACCTACACCGCCACCGGGGTCGTGCTCGACCTGCTCGACCGGATCGACGAGCTCGAGCGGCTGCTGCGGCAACCCCAGCGGGGAAGGTGAGCGCCATGCGCGCAGTCGTCTACCGGAAACCGTTCCAGGTGGCCGTGGCGGACGTCCCCGACCCGCGCGTCGAGCATCCGCAGGACGCGATCGTGCGCGTCTCCTCGACGAGCATCTGCGGTTCCGATCTGCACGTGTACGAGGGACGTACCAGCGCGCGGCCCGGCACGGTCCTCGGCCACGAGAACATGGGCACGGTCGTCGACCGCGGGTCGGCGGTGAGCCGTGTCCAGCTCGGCGACCGGGTCTCTGTTCCCTGCACCGTCTCCTGCGGGACGTGCGCGAACTGCGAGCGGGGCCGGACCGAGTTCTGCCTGCGCACCAACCCCGACCCGCACCGGGCCGGAGCGGCCTACGGCTGCCCGGGCATGGGCCCCTACCCCGGCGGGCAGGCCGAGTACCTCCGGGTGCCGTTCGCCGACTTCAACCTGCTGCGGCTGCCGCCGGGCGACGACCAGGAGCTCGACTTCGCGACCCTCTCCGACGTCTTCCCCACGGGCTTCCACGGCACCGAGCTGGCCGACGTCCAGGCCGGGAACACGGTCGTCGTGTTCGGCGCCGGGCCGGTCGGCCTGCTGGCGGCGTACTCGGCCGCCCTGTGCGGCGCGGCCACCGTGCTGGTGGTCGATCCCGTGCCCTCCCGGCTCCGCCTGTGCGAGCGGATCGGCGCCACCGGGATCGACTCGTCCACCGAGGACGTCGCGGAACGGGTGCGGGAGGAGACCCGTGACCGCGGCGCCGACTGCGGCATCGACGCCGTCGGCTACCAGGCCAGGACGGCGTCCGGCGAGGAGCAGGCCGGCCTCGTCCTGAACCAGCTCGTCGACTGCGTGCGCTGGACGGGCTCGATCGGTGTCCTCGGCGTGTACCCCACCCGCGATCCCGGTGCCGCCGACGAGAGCGGCGCCCGCGGCCGACTCCCGTTCGACATGGGAGCCTTCTTCGCGAAGGGGCTGCGGATGGGCAGCGGGCCGGCCAACGTGAAACGGTACAACCGGTTTCTGCGCGATCTCATCATCACCGGCCGGGCGCAGCCGTCCTGCGTCATGTCCCATCAGCTGCCGCTGGCCGACGCACCCGACGCCTACGCCCACTTCGACCACCGGGACGAAGGCTGGATCAAGATCACCCTCCAGCCCTGACTCCTGGCCCGGCCCGGCGAGCTGTGGCGGGTGAGTGAGCCCTGGGTGTCACTCGCCCGCCACACTTCTCAGCCCAGGGGCTGGCTGGTCACGGGCGCAGGGCGGCCATGACCAGGCCCGCGTAACGGCGCCACTCCTTCGGGTCCCGGATCCCGAGATCGGACAGGACGCGCGCATAGCCCCCGACCAGGATGCGGACGTCCAGGGCGGTGACGTCGGAGCGCAGCGTGCCCTGCTCGCGGGCGGCGTCGACGATGCCGGCGAGCACCCTGCTGACAGGCGCCTCCGCCGTCCGGGAATCCTTCTTGGGCAGGACCTCGGCCAGGAGCACCTGGTCGTCGGCCAGCCGTTCGGAGACGTCGTAGAGGAAGCCGCACAGCGCCGCGTAGGGGTCGCTCTCCTCGGCGGCGGCGGCCAGCCGAGCCTCCACCCAGCGGACCTGGTGCTCGGCGACGGCCCTGATCAGGTCGGCCTTGGTGGGGTAGCTGCGGTAGACCGTCGCCTTGCCCACGCCCGCCCGGGCCGCGACCTCGGGCACGGTGGCACTGAGGCCCTTCTCCGCGAACACCGCGATGGCCGCCGCGATGATCTGCTCGTGGTTGCGCCGGGCGTCCGCGCGGCGCTCGGACCAGTCGGGGCACCCGCGTTCCGCCGTGTCGCCGGACGGGGAGGACATGGCTGTCAGTCTGCCTGATCACCGACGGTGCGGGTGACTGATGCGCCGGGGGCCGGGGCCGGGGCCGCGGCCGGGGCCGGTGACGGGGTTGTGGTTGTGGTTGTGGCCGGGGTCGCGGCCGTCACCGTCGCGGTTGCCGTCACCGTTGCCGCTGCCGTTGCGATCGCCGCCACCGGCGGCGCCGACGGAGTGGCAGGGGCCGATGAAGCGGCAGGGGCGCCGCCCCCGGACCGCCGTGGGATGAACACGGCGGACACCGCCGCGGACACCGCCCCGCCGCCGCCCAGCAGGAAGGCCAGGGTGAAGGCCCCGTCGGTCGGCAGCGGGTGCGTCGCGGTGACGTTCGCGGCCAGCAGGGTCGCCGCGACCTGGGAGCCCACAGCGGAGCCCACGGAGCGCACGAGCGTGTTGACCCCGGTCGCCTGCCCGGTCATCGCGGGCGGCACCGCGCGCACGATGATGTTCGGCACGGCCGCCATGATCATGCCGATGCCGCCGAAGAGGACCACCGACAGCGCGATCACCACGCCTTCTGAGCTGTGTTCGAAGGCGAGCGCGGTCAGGCCGGTGGCGGAGATCAGGAATCCGGTGATGAGCGCGTCTCGCGAGTCGACGCGGAGGGCCAGCCGCCCCGAGACCCCGGCTGTCACGAGCATCGCCCCGCACGCCGGCAGCAGGAGCAGACCGGCCCCGGTGGCGTCCAGCCCGAACCCGTAGCCCGAGGACTCGGGGGTCTGCGAGAGCCGCGGGATCAGCACGAACGCACCGAACGTCCCGAAGCCGACCAGCGCCGTCGCGAAGTTCGTAGCCATGACCTCCGGGCGGCCGAGCAGCCGCATGTCGACCAGAGGTTCGGCGACCCTGCGCTCGTACCATCCGAAGAACACCAGGACGACCAGCCCCGCCGCGATCATGCCCAGCGTGCGCGGACTGCCCCACCCCCACGATGTCGTCCTGGTGATCGCGATGAGTGGAGCGGTGAGCCCGAGCGCGAGCAGGACCGCGCCGGGTAGGTCGATCCGCCCGGGGGTGCGCCCGGCGGAGTCCCGCAGCCGCAGTGCGCCGAGGGCCGCGCCCCCGGACATGATCGCCCCAGCCCAGAAGACCCACTCCCACGAGGCGTGGTCGACCAGGAGACCGCCCATGATCAGGCCGCCGCCGGCGCCGATTCCCGAGATCGCCGAGACCAGCCCGAGCGCGCCGGGCCGGCGCTCCGCGCTGAACGTGTCGTTGATGAGGCCGAAGCACAGTGGGAAGATGCCGCCGCCCGCCCCCTGCACCACCCGCGCCAGGATCAGCAGCCAGACGTTCGGTGCCAGCGCCGCCAGCGCGTTGCCGACGGCGAAGGCCGCGAGGGCGACGACCAGCATCCGCCGCTTGCCGAACATGTCACCGAGCCGGCCGACGATCGGTGTGAGGATCGCGGCCGAGACCAGGTAGGCGCTGAGGACCCACGAGATGTTCTCGGAGGTCGTGTGCAGCGCTTCGGTCAGGGCGCCCAGACCCGGCACGATGGCGGTCTGTGCCAGCGAGAACGCCGCCGACGCCAGCGCGAGCACGGCCAGCGCCCCGCCGCCGGTCGGCGTCTCCGGCCGCGCCTGTCTGCTCCGCATCCCCGCACCCCGCGCTTCCGCCGTAGAAGTGGACCCTAAGGTCCGCTTGCTCGGGGGCATCCTAAGTCAAGCGAACCTTCGGGTCCACTTGGTGGCTTCACGGGCAGGGGGTACTGGGGTGGCCGTCGAGATGCCGCCCGCCGGGGGACGGCCGGCGGGCGTGAACGTCTACGGGCGCCAGGACGCCGGTGGGTGGTGTCAGCGGCGGCTGATGACCTGCGCGGAGGATCTGGCCGGGTGATGGAGCTGGTCGTGGGTGCTGGCCCACGAGTACGCCTCCGCGGCGATCTGGGTGAACGAGGCCGGTCCGAGGCGGCATTCGGCGCAGGAGACGCCGAACATCCGGCTCAGGGTCCGCGCGCTGCGGCTCGGGGCCACCGGGGCCTGCCCCCGGCCGAGCTCGGCGACCGCGCGGCCGCGTTCGGTGGTGGGGCGGCCGTGTTCGGTGCTGGGGCGGCCGCGGTCCGAGGAGGAGCGGCGGCGGAAGAGCCCCATCAGTCGGTCCCCGGTGTCGGCAGCGCGGCGACCGCGGGTGGAAGGCCGTCGCCGTTCACCGCCCCTCCTCCGAAGTGAGGGTGGCCGGCGACGGGAGCCTTGTCGCCGCTCGCGTTACCGGGAGCTGGCAGCGTGGTCGTGCACCGCGGGTTCACCAGCCGATGGTAGGCCGCCGGCGTCCGAGACTCGACCAGAAGTCCTGTGAGGCATGTTGATGACAGGCCCCAGCCGTCGAAGGTCGACGCAGCGTCTCCATGGATGTCGGATTCCCCGATCGAGTCAACCCTGGTTAGCCCGCTTAGGTGGCCTTCGGCCTGCTTCAAACGTCTTGGGCGTGCTTAAGCCCGTTTAGGGCGTGCTCGACCTTGTTTGGCGACGGACGGTCTGGAAGGCCTCGACCTGGACCACCACTTAGGTCTAACTTGTCCAAAATGAGCGGAAAGTCGGATCTCGCGGGTGATGGTGTCAGGGCTTTCGCGGCCATGTGCGCGCGACATCGCTGGATCGTCGTCGCCCTGTGGGTGGCCGGCCTGGCGACGCTTCTCGTCTTTGTGCGGGACTCCGGCGCGCGCTTCAACACCGACGTCGCCGTCCCCGGGACGGACTCCGCGCGGGCCATGGATCTCGTCGGCGAGGTCGTGCCCGGCGGTGGTCTCCCGGACACCGAGTCGATCGTGTTGCACGCCCGCCGCGGGACGGTCGACGACCCGCTGGTTCGCGAGCAGATCGCCGCGATGGCGACGGAGCTCGGCAAGCTGCCCAAGGTGGGCGGGGTCATCGACCCGTTCAACCCGGCCGGCGCGGTCGTCCTCGGCGTCGAGCCGATCAGCGCGAACCGGCGCACCGCGGTCACATCCGTGATCATGAAGGGTTCGGCGCTGAACCCGGACCGGGCCGCCGCGCGGCGCCTCATCGACACGGCGCGGGCCTACGACGGGCCGGACCTCCAGGTCGAGGCCGCCGGCCCGGGCGCGACCGCGCTGAGCGCGACCACGATCTCACCACGACCGATCATCATCGCGCTCGTCGCCGCCCTGCTACTGCTCGGCGTGACCCTGCGCTCCCGCGGCGCGGTCGCCGTCTGCGCCGCGACGTCCGCGGTGGCGACGGTGGCCGCCCTCGGCGCCATCGTCCTGATCTCCCACACGATCACGACCACCGCCTTCGCTCCGCTGCTCGCGGCCGTCGTCGCGGCCGGCACCAGCCTCGGCGGCGCCGTCGTCGTCGTGCACCGGGCCCAGTCCGCGCTGCGCGAGGGAGTCGGCCCGGTCGAGGCCGCGGCCCAGGCCACCGCCCGCGCCGGATCCGCCGTCGCCTACGGTGGCTTCTGTGTCACCCTCGCGATGGACGGGGTGGCACTGCTGGGGCTCAGCTTCTTCGACGGCGTCGCGCTGGGCCCCGCCGCCGCGGGGGCGGCGACCGGCCTGGTGATCCTCACCCTGCTGCCCGCGCTGCTGGCGCTGAGCGGCCCGCGGCTGCTCGGCTGGACCGAACGCCAGCACCTGACGACCAGCGGCCGTGGCCTGCCGCACCGCCCGGGGCTGCGGGCCTGGTGGGCCCGGCAGGTGGACCGCCGCCCGGCCGCCATGGCGCTCGCCGCCGGCCTCGGGTTGGTCCTGCTCGCCGTCCCCGCCGTGACCCTCGACCTCGGCGGCGCCGACGACGGGGCCGAGTCGACGTCCCTGAGTACCCGGCGGGCCTACGACCTGCTCAGCGCCGACTTCTTCCCCGGGCTGAACGGCCCGATGCTCGTCGCGGTCGAGCGGGGCGACGGGCCGTCCGCCGTGCCCGTGGCGGACGTGGTGAGCGCCATCGCGAAGACCCCCGGCGTGGTCAAAGCGGCTGTCAACCTGGAAAAGGCCGACGCCGGGCTCGCCGTGATCCGGATCGCGCCGCGGGAGGGCCCGCGATCGCCGGCGGCCGTCGAGCTGCTGCACCGGCTGCGCGACGACGTCATCCCGCGCGCCGTGGCCGGCACCGGCTCCCGGGTGTACATCGGCGGCTCCACGGCACTGTTCGTCGACATGGCGGCGGACTTCCGCGGCGCGACGACGCTGTTCCTGCTGGTGATCCTGCTCGTGGTCGGGGTCCTCGGCCTGCTGATCCTGCGCTCGGTGGAGATCGCGGCCGCGCTGGCGGTGACCAGCGTGCTCGCCGTGCTCGCGGCGGCCGGCGTCCTCGCCATCCTGTTCCAGACCGACCTGCTCACCACGGCGCTGGGGCTGGAGACCGGGCCGGTGGAGCCGTCCATGCTGGTACTCGTGCTGGTCGCCGTGTTCGGCTTGTTGCCGGGCCTGAACCTCAGCCTTCTCGTCCGGCTCATGGAACCCGCCGACCGCGCCGGGAACGAACCGCCCACGCGGGACGCGGAGGGCACGGAGGGCACGGGGGATACGCAGAGCGCGGAGGGCACGGAGAGTACGCGGAACACCGGCGGGACACGGCGCGCACGGCGGCGTCGGCGTGCCGACACCGGGCCCGTCCGCCGCCGATCCGCCGGTTCCCGGCTCCGTGGACGTCGCGGCGGCACGCCGGGCCCGATCCGGCGCCACCGCACCGACACCACCCCCATCCGGCGCGGCCACGCCGACGTCGGTCACGTCATGCTGACCATGAACCTCGTGATGCTGTTCCTCTTCATGGCGATCGCCGCGCAGCCCTCCCGCACCATGAAGGTCATCGGATGCGGCCTCGCGACCGGCATGGCCATCGACGCGTTCGTGCTGCGGGCGACGCTCCTGCCCGCCGTTCTCCACCTCCTGCGCCCCACCCGGCCCGGCTCACCCGCCCGCCGTACCGGCTCGGCGGGCGGCAACAAAGCCGAGGATGGCGGCAGGGCCGGCCGGCGCCGCGCGCGCCGGGGGCATACGCCCACGTCGGCAGCGGCCTGCGACACATCTTCTTCCCAGTCCTACCCACCGGTTAGCCCGTCACCACAGCTGCCGGTCCGCCGCCCCCTCAGCACCCGCCCCGGACCACTTGGGATCGAGTCGAGCGCCCCCGACAAGCGGCGTCCCGAGGTGCGTTCAGGATGACTCGTTCGACGCAGTGAAGACGGTCCGCGGCGCCCACCGAAGGCGTCGCGATGTGATGAAGGACGCCGCGGAAAATCTGTAGATCCCGTCTAAGTATCTTTTCGTGGCGATGGTAAAGCGTGTAACAGCCTATGCTGCGGTGCGGATGACCGAAGAGGCATCGCCGGCCGCATGGCGCCTTGGGCCACCATGATCACCTATGGGTGGAAACGGGAAACAGTCGGAAACTCCGCGCGCCTGCCACAACGGATGGCAAACTCTGATTGACGCTGCGACTGACCGCCAAGGAATCGCACCGTGGACCGAGCAACGTCATCGAAACTGGCCGGGGGGTCTGGCGTGTCGGCGCGCTCGCACGAGTTCGGACGTGAGCTACGAAGGCTTCGGCTTGCCGCGGGCCTCACCCTTACCGGCCTCGCTGGGAAGGTGTATTACAGCAAAGGCCAGCTCAGTAAAGTCGAGCGAGGGCTGAAGCCAGCGACTCGTGAACTTGCCCAGCTCTGCGACGCGGCCCTCGGCGGAGACGGCGCGCTTGTTTCCTTGATAGGTCATCGTTCAGTTGATACGGACTTTGCTTACGAGGAAAAACTCGAGAGTCGCGAGGAGGTATGGGTCATGCAGCTGTCACCAGACGGCTCGAGCTCGTTCCAGCCCATGGGCAGACGCGATCTGATGGCATCCGGAGCGGTCTCTGCGATCGCAATCGGTCTCGGTGCCGTCGGAACGCAACCGAGCATTGGTGAACGTAGCTCCGTGGAAGCTATGCGCCTTCTTTTCGACCAGTATCGGGTGATTGGCCAGTCGGTCAGCCCTGGGGTTATTCTTCCTGCTCTCATTGCGCAGACTCACACCATGCGTGAACTCGCCATCCATGCGGATCCGAAAACTCGGCTGGAGCTCCTGCACCTCGGCTCACGGTATGCGGAGTACGTCGGATGGCTCGTCCAGGAGACAGGCGACGACGAAGGAGCCCTGTGGTGGACCCAGCGAGCCGTCGAACTGGCGGCGGCGGGCGGAGACCAGGATCTGGCGGCCTACGCGATGGTCCGTCGGGCACTGGTCACGCTTTACCGGGACGACGGTGAACAGACGGTCGCACTGGCACGGCGGGCACAGGACAGCGCATTACCTGCACGGATACGAGGTCTGGCTGCCCAGCGCGAGGCGCAGGGGCACGCGATAAACGGCGACCTCAGGTCCTGCATGAGCTCCCTCGACCGAGCACGCGATCTGCTGGCCGCCGCCGCGGCGGACGCCGGAGAAGCTCCGGTCATCGGCACAACCAATCTGACAGACCCAGTCGGAATGATCACTGGGTGGTGTCTCCATGACCTCGGACGTCCCAAGCCGGCAGCCGAGATCATGGACCGCGAGTTGAAGCTGGTCCCGGCCCGTGCGCTGCGTACCCACGTCCGCTACGGAACTCGCCGCGCCCGCGCCCATGCGGCGGCGGGCGACATCGAGCACGCCTGCGAACTGACACGAGGGCTGTTGACCAGCGCCGTCGCCGTCGACTCCGCGACCATCGCGGCCGATCTCCGCCGCCTCGCTTACACGTTGCGCCGCCATTATCGGAACCCCTCGGTTCAAGCCCTTTCTCCTGATCTGAGCGAGTCGCTCAGCCTGATTGACCCGGAGGAATCATGACTGCCGTCGCCGAAGTGGAGAGCCCGGCGCAGGACGTTTTCATCAACTATCGTACGGGTGACGGAGACAAGGCCGCCATCTACATTCATAGAGAACTAGCGCACCGTTTCGGGGCCGAGCGAATCTTTCGCGCTTCGGATTCGATCGTTCCGGGTCAGATCTATACGGACGAGCTCCTCGAAAAAGCTCGAAGGAGTGCCGTTATGATCGTAGTCATAGGGCCGAACTGGACGCGATCATCGGAGCTTGGTAATTCCGATGACTGGGTACGGCGCGAGATACTCGAAGCGCATAGTAACAAGGTTACGATTGTTCCTGTACATGATGGTCGCCTGACGGAAAGACTGAGAACGAGGGAACTTCCGGAAGACCTGAAGTGGCTCGCAACTGTGCAGTCGTATCGCCTAGACGAACACAATATAAGTAGGGACCTGACTACTCTCGGAGACATCTTGGCGAACATCGTACCCGCATTGCGTCAGGCGGACGGGGCCCGACCGGCACCAGGTACGGCCTCGCCGATCATCCACAACCATCTGGGCGAGGCGTACGGACCTTCTCTGCTGGGAAACGCGATCTCGGGTGATGGCGGCGTTATAGCTAAGGGCAACTCCGGACCGACGCACACCGGCACGGGAGATCAGTACAACAACTCGCAGCATGTGACCGGTGAAGGGCGAGCTGGTCATTTTGTCGCTGGCGACGTCTATGGTGGATTCGGGAACCAATACGGAACTCCAAAGGGGCCGGAGAGCGAAAAGTGACGGAATGGATGTCGACGGGTTTGGAATTGCCGGGACCCGTGCATTCCGGATCTGGAATTCAGAACAATTACATTGACATCCATAATCCGGTCGATTTTCGGCGGTCAAATCCTCGGCAAGTCGCCTTAGATGATCTAAATTCCTTGCATGAGATCTTTGTGTGCCCGCCTAGGTTTCTAGAAGCGGCCGATAGGTTGATGACGCTACGGACCGTTCTCCTCGGTGGGCCTCCGGGCAGTGGTCGGACGACAACAGCAAAGATGTTGCTCCACCATCTCGCAAATCCGGTAGGCCGTATTCACGAAATTCTCCCGGAGCAAGCGGACGGCAGTGGAATTTCTGCCTCCGAGCGGGTTGGAAGTGGCGACCAGATGTGGATTGACCTGTCCACCCTGGACCGCGACATCTGGCCTAAGATTCAGGGTGAACTGCTCTCACTCCGATCTGTTGTCCTGCGGCGGGACGCATATCTTGTGATCGTGCTCCCTGATGAGAATTCAGATGTCACTCCCGAATTCAGGCGATTTTATGTCCGCCCTGGGAAGCCGGCCGCGGGCGCGGTGTTGCGTAGCCACCTCGATGCCGTTGGAATTGGCGATATTGGAGACAAATTAACCCTGGATAGATTAAATATTCTCCTGGGATCAAGTCCGTCGTTGAATTGGACGGCACGGCTGGCAAGCCTCCTTCAACAGGCACGCGAAATTGCCTCCCAGGATGACGGTATGGATTCCTGGATCGCTCGTGTGGAAGACGGCCTGCAGGATCATTCGAAGGCAATATCAGACCTTGTCGTCCGTCGGAACAAAGGGCCACAACGGGCGCTCCTGCTGGCCGTCGCCTTCATGCACGGAGCTCCGGCTGATCAGGTTCTGCGAGGGGCGGACGAGCTCCTCGACGCGACTGGATACTCCGGGCACGAAAATTCACTCCTGGAAAAGCCGGATCTGATGGAGCGCCTGTCCGAGATCGAGGCACGTAGTGATCTTGATGGTCGTGTGCACTTCGAGAAAATCGGCTATGGTGCCGCCGTTGGTGCACACTACTTGGAATACAGGCCTGACCTTCGGCCAGGCATAATCTCATGGGTCACTCGGATTCTACGGTCAGACGCATATTCGCGCGGGACAAAAGAGGGGCTACTGGGATCCTTCGCCGACCATTACCTTCGTGACGGCCGTCGCAACTTCTGGGGTGATTTGGCGAAGCTGTCCGTGGAATGGGCGCGCCACAAATCGACTAGTGATGCGGCGAGGCGGTTGCTCGGGCGTGCACTCGACGACGATACTGCCGGTCCGACCTTTCGGAGGCAGATTTACGAGTGGTCGCAGCTTGCTCAGCTCGAACTCGGCCTCGTCCGCGTTCTGACGAATCTGTGCGAGGAGGTCATCGCCGTGCGGCATCCTGACCAGGCTGTCGTAAGGTTACATCATCTCGTGCGACGTCACGACCGAAAATCTCCGGAGCCGCGCAGGGCGCTGTTAGCTCTCGTGGAGTCTGATCAGGGTGCGAGGCGGTTGATGCTGCAGCGCCTGACCAGGAGGCTCCCGCCGCAGCCTGACCAGCGTGAACCACGGCAGTGGGATATCGATGTGGAGATTTTTCTCGGCATCGTGGATCCCGCCCAACCGGGTTGGGTCAAGGACGGCATACCGCTCCTACACGAGAAGGAGGTCCAGGAACACCTCGCCTCGTGTTGGGGTGCTGCCTTCTCCGCACAGGATCAGGCCGTAGCGGTGAGGCGCAGAGTGGTCGACTGGTTCGTAGCCGCCAGTGTCGATTCTCATCATCGTGCTGCGCTCCTCGATGTCTTGGTCGCCG
This sequence comes from Frankia sp. Mgl5, assembly GCF_023242985.1. Lineage (NCBI taxonomy): Bacteria > Bacillati > Actinomycetota > Actinomycetes > Frankiales > Frankiaceae > Frankia > Frankia sp. Mgl5. Next base: position 89,799 of record NZ_JALKFY010000617.1, read on the forward strand.
CCTGTTCAGGCCAGATCAAAGCCTTGGCGAGGCTGCACACCTGGGTGCGGTCATGGTCGGCCTACAGCGGTGGCGAAAGGTCGGGCCGGACGGAATCGATCTCCAATGATCTGCTTAAGAAGATCAGTGTAGCTCAGGGAATCCCTGTCGAGATTCTGTAGTGGATCTTCGTTCGCGTGTTGAATTTACAGTGCTCGAGCGGCCTATCCTCGCATGCCCTAGTACCTCTGCATTTTCGTGCTGGGAACCTCTGGGTGTGATAGGTCCCGGAGTCGGAAGAATCGTGGAGAAGCGGAGGAAATATGCAGCAGAATCGCTGGAAACTTTTAACGGGCGCGGCCCTGGCTGTCGGGGTCGTCCTAGTGGTGGTGGTCGTGTGGGAAAACTGGAAGCTACTTGTGCCTCTCGGGATCGCTGTGTTCGTTCTCGGTTTCCTTGCGGCGATTCGCCGGCCATCCTATGGCGTACTGGAGTACGACTCTCCCTCGCATTCGGATCCGGCACCGGAGCCGACTTTTGTATCCAGAAATGACGAATTTCGCGTCAGTGCTGTCCCGATTCCCAGTAAGATTCCGGACTATGATTTTCTTCTGTCCGCTACGGTCCGCTGGTGGCCGTCCGGGCAGGCTGATGGGTATCCACCCCTGGCTGCGCGTGGTATTGCTGTTGATTCAGTCATCGCGCGGGCGAGGCAGATTACGGAGCAGCGGGATCCAGGTCGGAGCGCGCTCGTAGAGAAAGAGCTGCAAGGTCGCCTTGGTGTTGTGGGGGCGGACCGTTCAGGCCTGCTTGGCGTGGCCGCAGACGACGTAGTCCTCGGTCTCCCGCCGGAGGATAGAGAACGTCTGAAGAAGCTCGCAGCGGTTCGAAAGGACGAGGAGGTGTGGAACCACGAGCGCCGCTGGGAAGAGAACAGGAGAAAATACCTTGGCGAGGATGTTCTGAAAGACACTGGAAGCGCGGTCGTCTGGTGGCTGGCGCGTAATGGAGATCATGTGGAGAACGCCGTGGGGGAGATCGAGCGGCTCGCCCGTCTGTCTGCCGCGGCTAATAACCGGGAGCTACCTGACTGGTTCCAGCACACAAGTTACGCGCCGAATGGTTCCGACGACCCGTTCTCCTCGGCGCACTCGCTCGAGGTGGGCGGCCTCTGGTCAGAGAGTCGGCGTGAGCCGAGGCCGACTGATCTTATCGATAGGTTTCTAGACCTTGCGAAGTTTGAGACTGATGATCCCAGGCGCGAGCTTTTTGGTCAACAGATCGCGTTGATCTTGGAGAAGCATGGCAACCCAGGAATCGCGGAAGAGCTCCGTGAACACTTCGGAGAGTCCGTCCCGCCGAGTGATGAGCATGCGGCGAGGGATGTCGAGCCCGCGGCCGGACCGAACGACCCAGACGATAATCCGGATTATGGCCCGGATCCGGACGCTGATCCCAATCCCGGGAATTCGCTATAGTGCGTGTGTTTCACGCACTTGGGTGCGCACGAAGGGCTGCGTTGACTTGAGCCATACGTCCGCTCGTTAAACCTACGGGTCGTACGGAACCCGAGGGGCATCGACCGGAGCGACGTCCGAGGAGTTCAGGGCGTCCGAGGCGAAGCGTTGCAAGGCGGCGGTCACCGTTGGCAGGTCGACCTCGGCGAGATGGTCCATCACGTGTCTGCGGACGCTGGCCACGTGGGTCGGCCAGGCCGCGCCGAGCCGGGCGAGGCCGGAATCGGTGAGTGCCGCGTACCAGCCGCGGCGGTCTCCGGGGCACTGCTCCCTCCGCACCAGGCCCTGTGCCTGTAGGCGGCTCACGATGCGCGTCATACCGCTGATCGACAGGGAGCAGGCCGCCGCGAGGTCGCTCATGCGCAGCCGTAGCCCGGGCGACTCGGAGAGAAGCATGAGCGCGGTGTACTCGTTCAGCGACATGTGCTGCTCGCGCAGCAGGTCGGCGTCGAGAGCGCGCGGCACGATCAGCAGCGCCCGGCCGAAGGCGCGCAGGAACGCCTCCTCCTCGCCGGACAGCGGGGTCGGAGGGCCCGGATCAGCCCCTGTCATGCCGCCAGCTTACTTGCTTGACATGACAAGCAACCACCTGTTTGCTTGACGTGGCAAGTAAACAGGCGAAGCCCACCGGGTCGAACAGACCCGGTGGGCCCACGTATGTCCCTCCGGGAGAGAGTTCGCCAATGACCATCAAGATCGGCATCATCATCGGCAGCACCCGTCCGAACCGCAACGGCGAGCAGGTGGCCAAGTGGGTGTTCGACGTCGCCTCGAAGCGCACCGACGCCGAGTTCGAGCTCGTCGACCTGCTGGACTACCCGCTGCCGCACCTCGACGAGCCGCTCCCGCCGTCGCTGGGCCAGTACCAGAACGAGCACACCAAGCGCTGGGCCGCCAAGATCGCATCTTTTGACGGGTTCGTGATGGTGACGCCCGAGTACAACCACAGCACCTCGGGCGTGCTCAAGAACGCCATCGACTACTTGTTCGCCGAGTGGGCGAACAAGGCTGTCGGCTTTGTCTCCTACGGCGGGGCGGGCGGCGCCCGGGCCGCCGAGCACCTCCGGCTCATCGTCGGCGAGCTGCAGATGGCTGACGTTCGCCAGCAGGTCGTGCTCTCGCTACTCACCGAGTTCGAGAACTTCAGCGTGTTCAAGCCCGGCGAGTACAACCTGGCCGCGCTGGGCACGCTGCTCGACCAGGTCGTCGCCTGGAGCACGGCCCTTGCGCCGCTGCGGCAGCCCGCCGCCTCAGAGGCCTGACCGGTCGGTCTCGGCGGGCGTGCGGGCGCCGCGATCGTGCAGCCAGGCGATGAGGTCCGTGGCGCCCACGCGGCCGGCGGCGTCCAGGAACATCTGCGGGTTCTCCGACATGTGGGCCTCTCGTGGTTCCGTTCGACGCGTGGGCCTTCCCCACGACCTCGGGGGCGAGGGGTGACCGTAATGAGGATCCCGGGAGACGGCAGGCAGGCCGCCTGGTCGGAGCCACCAGGCCGGCCTGGGGCGGGCTCGGTGCCCGTAGCCTCCCGCTGTCCCGTCCCGGTCGCCCGTGGCCTGTTTCGGTCTGCCGGCCGGGTCATTCCAGGAGGAGTGCCATCGCGCCGACCAGGGTGGCGCTGCTTACGATCTCCCGGTTCCTGATCATTTCCGGGATGCGGGCGAGCGGGATCCATTCGATGCGGTCGGACTCGTTCTTCTCGGTCGGCGGGCCGACCAGCTCGCACGCGTCGGCTCGGAACAGGAAATGCCGGGCATTGGTGACGCCGGCCGCGGGTTCGGCGTAGAGGAGTGGTGCGAGGGCCCCCGGGCGCCAGCCCGTTTCCTCCTCGAGTTCGCGGGCGGCCGCACGCGGTGGATCCTCGTCGTCCTCGACCAGCCCCATCGGGAATTCCCAGGCCCAGGTGTCCGTGGCGATCCGGTGGCGCCACATCATGAGGACCCGTCGGTCGTCGACCGCCGCGACGACCGCGAGATCCCGGAGCCGGACCACGTGGTGTTCGCCCGCCGTGCCGTCGGGTCGCTCGACGTCGAGACACCAGACACCGAGCCACGGGGTGTGGAGAACCTCGCGTTCTCCCTTTACTTTCCAGCGCATTGCGGAAACCACCTCGTCTCAGGCCGCGGAGTTTCGACTCCCCGGACCTCCACTCGACTCGGGCGACGTGTGCCTTCCTCTGGAAGGCCGCGTCGTCTCGTCATTTTGTCGGGGGGCCGAGCCCGGTCAAGGGTCGCTCATACACCACGGGCCGACCTGGGTGTCCGCCCCTCACCGGGTGCCTTTCGGCTGTTCCGGGCGTCATTCCGATCTCCGCTGGTGGGGTTGATCGGTGTGGCGTCTCGGCGTGAGCGGTTGTCAGCGGACGAGTTCGTCCGCGGCCGGTCTCGTCTCTTCTCGATCATGCCGGGGTCGGGAGAGGTTGGTCGCCGAGGTGGCAGGGACCAACTGCCAGCTGCGGGGCAACCCGGCTACTCGAGCATGTCGAGCAACTGCCGGAGGCTCTTGCCGCTCGCGTCGTGCGTCCAGTTCTTGTTTCCGTCGATCTGGGTTCCGACGTACTCCCTGAGCGCAGGGGACGGCCCCGCAAATGATCGTCCGTCGGGTAGCTCCGTCCAGCCGTCGGCAGTCACTACCGCGTGGTAGGTCTCTCCGCTCCTCTTGCGGGTGTGTGTCAGCCGGTCGCCGGCCTGGACCAGCCCGGCGCTCACGAGCCGGGCGAGGTTGCCTGCCCGCCTTGCCTCGGACTCGTCCTTGCCCGCATGTCCCGATCCGAGCAGCAGACGCCTGAGGACGTCGTTCGCGTTGTCGATCAGTGGTCGAGCCTGCGCCTGCAGGTAGGCGAAGACCTCGTCATCGACCTCGATCTTCTCGGTCATGCCTCACACTCCTACGCAAGAGACTTTATTTCTTTGGAGTATCCAAGTCTTAAAGTCAAAAGTCAAGGCGGTCTGCACCGATCGGTCCATTGAGGCCTCTGGCTGTCCGGACAGCTCGCGCACGTCGGCGGTGCGCCGGGCCCAACCGTGCCCTGCGTCGCGAGCGGTGTGCCCACGACGTGCTGGTCCGGCGCCGAACCACCGCCGGCCACCCATGTGGCGGCGAAGAACTCGTTCACGTCGAGGACCCGGTCTTGGAGCCAGCCGGAAACATCGGCGAGGAGGCCATCGCCCCCGAGGTGCTCAACCCCCCGTGTCGTCTGGCCAGCAGGGACGAGCTGCGGCCGACTGTGTCCGGCGTGTCGTGGTCTGGCGGGTGTCCGAGTCGGTCATGGCGCATGGACATCCGTCGCATGGTTATAGCGTCAACGCTATGATCTGGGGTACCGTCGAGCTGGAACCGGAAGTGCGGGACTGGCTGGAACTGCTGCCGACCGCACAGTTTGCGACGGCTGCCTTCTACGTAGACCTGCTCGCCGAGCAGGGTCCATTGCTGGGTGAGCCGTACACGCGGCAGCTTGACGGCAAATTGCGCGAGCTGCGGTTCCATCTGGAGGGCCGAGCGGTCCGGGTCACCTACTGGATCGCACCGGGCCGGCGGGTAGTGCTGCTGACGGTGTTCGCCAAGACGCGGATGCGGGAGGCCGCCGAGGTGTCCCGCGCGAGGCGCGCGCTGGGAAGCTGCCTGACCGAGTCGCACACGGTGGGCGAGGATGAGGGGGACGGCGGCGATGACTGAGCGGGCAGGCTGGGCGGAGCTGCGGGAACGGCGGATGGGTGAGCTGGGTGCGCGGGATGCGTACCAGGCGGCAAGGCTGGCGTTCGAGCTGGGCCGGTCGGTACGGGAACTGCGCCAGCGGCGCTCCTGGAGTCAGTCCGAGCTTGCCCGCGCCGCGGGCATGACGCAATCGGCCGTGGCGCGGTTCGAGGCCGGCGGTACCGTACCGACTCTCCCGGTGCTGGAACGGCTCGCCGAGGCTCTCGACGCAGACCTCGACGTCCGCGTCGTCCCGCGTTCCGTGGCGTAGGAGACGTCCTGGCATGCCGGGGTTCGAGTCCCCCGAAGCCCACGAGCCGGCCCGTCGTGCTCGCTGACTTTTGGTCAGCTTCGCGGCGGGCCACGATCCTGTCGACGCCACGAACCGGCCTGGTCTGGCTGAGCCCGTCGACCCCGCGCCGCGCCGCTTTCATGCTCGGGATATCCGAGGTACTCGGCGCTGAACGCCTCACCCGTGCGCTGACCGATGCGATCAGCGATCCGCGGCTGCGAGCCCTCCTCAACCGGCTCGGACACCGACCCGACGGCCCGCTCGACCATCTCCCCGGCGCGATCGACCAGGCCGTCGACAGCGTAGAAGCTGCTCGGGCCGCCTGGCGGCAGGGCTCATGCCGAGGTCACGCCGTATGGGCCGGCGAACGGACCGAACGACGAGTAGCGTATCTCATCGGATACGCTTCACGTCGTGATGGAGGGGATCGTGATGGAGGGGGAGTGGCGGATTCGCTGGCGGGCCGGCTGATCGAATCGGCGCGACTGGAGGCGGGCCTGTCCGGGGCCGAGCTCGCGCGGCGGGCGCACACGTCGCGGCCGACGTTGGCGGCCTATGAGCACGGGGTGAAGTCACCGACGTTGGAGACCGCGACGCGCCTGCTGGCGGCGGCGGGCTTCCGGCTCGACGCCGTGCCGGTGCCCTCGTTCGAGGTCGTGGTGGACGGGCGGGGGCGACCGTTCACCGTGCCGGATCGGCTGCCCCGGCTCCCGATCCGGCAGGCGTTGGCACGGGTACGCCTGCCGGTCCATCTGAACTGGTCCGACCCCGATCGGACCTACGACCTTACGGACCGCCGACAGCGCCACCGGTTGTACGAGATCGTCCTGCGCGAGGGAACGGCGGAGGACATCCTCGCCTACGTCGACGGGGCACTGCTCGTCGACGCCTGGCCGGAGCTTGTCCTCCCCGCCCCGATTCGGCGCGCCTGGGAACGGGCCGCCCTGAGGTGATCACATCGTTGCAGCGGGCGGTTGCGCGGATCTTCTTCGGGCTGCCCGAAAGTGTGGGCTTCGCGGTCGCGGGTGGCGCCGCGCTCATCGCACGTGATCTCGTCGACCGCGAGACCCGCGACGTCGACCTGTTCACCGCCCTCCCGCCCACGGCATCGATCCCCGACACGGCAGCGGCGTTCGAACGCGCGGCGGCCTCGCAGGGCTGGGCCACCCGGCGGGTCCAGTTCACGGACAGCTTCGCCAGACTTGTCGTCGAAGCAGACAGCGAGGCGCTGATCGTGGATCTCGGTGTCGACAGCCCGCCGGACGAACCACCCACCCTCACCGAACTCGGGCCGACACTCAGCGCCCATGACCTGGCGGCCCGCAAGACCCTCGCCCTGTTCGGCCGAGCCGAGGCACGTGATTTCACCGACGTGCACGACCTGGCTAACGTCTTCACCAAGGAGAAACTCGTCCACCTCGCCCAAACCCAGGACGGCGGCTTCGACCTGCAGGTGTTCGCCGACATGATCGGAACCATCAGCCGGTTCACCGACGACGACCTGGGACTGCCCCGCCCGGCCGCCGACCGGCTACGCCACTTCTTCCACACCTGGCGTCAGGAAATCACCGGCGGATGAGCGACTACCGGCCTGCCCCATTCGGATCGCTGCCATGAGCCCACGCCGGACAAGATCGTCGCCCACGATTCCCTCCCACCACAGGCGAGTGACTCACGTGGCAAGATTCCCACCGGCTCTGCGGAACGTGTGTTCGAGGTCGACCACGGTGTGATCATTCCGATCCTGGTCCGGCATCGTCCCTGGTCGGCTGCCGCGTCCCGATTGGGCGGACGGTGATTGCAGGACCTTCGACCAAGATCGAGCGGTTCTTCTGCTGCCACGTTGGGTCCATCCCTCATCTGTCGGGCATCAGGTAGGCCACGCCGGCCGCCTCGACCCGCTCGATGTCCACCGGCCGCACCGGGCAGCCGGTGAACCGCTCGACGGCCACCAGGCATTTCGCGACCTTGCGCCGGTGGTCGGTGAGGTCCATGCCGGCCAGGTACGGCAGCACGGCCGGGGCGAGCTCGGTCACCCGGTCGAGCCAGGGTTCGAAGGAGGCGACGATCTCGCCGTGCTCCGCGAGCGACAGCCGGGTGACCGCGTTGACGTTCCAGAACATGCTGGCCGCCCGGCCCCGCCGGGACAGCGCCCGCAGCACCGGCGCCCGGGTGCCCTGGAAGCCGTTGTGCTCGACCGCCAGCACGGCACCCTCCACGGCGAGGACGGCCACAAAGAACTGGCCGGCACTCCACCTTTCGTGCATCTCGGTGATGGACACCGGCGTGGTGGCGTCGGCGCCGAACGCGCGGAGCACCCGCGCGATGTCGGCCCCGGGAACGACGGTGACGGTGGCCGCCTCGCCGATCGAGCTGTGGCGCACCCAGCGGTAGGCGGCCTCCGGCCGGGCCGCGGGCGGCGGCTCGCCGCGTAGCCGGTGTCCCAGCCGGTCGGACCGCCTGTGCACGACCTCCGGCGCGGCCGGGGCCGCCCACACGACGAGCAGGTAGCCCTCGCCGCCGCGCAGGTCGCCTTCGTACTCTTCGCCCTCGTCCCGGTCGCGGGCGTGCACACGCAGGCGGTACGTGCCCGGCCACGGCGGGGTCTCTCCTTCCACAGCGGGGATCGCCAGTCCTGCCCCGACGATGGAGGCGGACCCGGCCGTTGCCGTCCAGCTGACCTCCACCACTTCGTCCCATCCGTCGAGCTCGACCTCGTCCGGAGGGCCCTGGAGAATCGCCAGGCGGACATGCGCCGAGCCGGCCGCCGTCCCGGTGCGGATCAGGGCACCGCCGGGCACGGTCTCGACCAGTCCGTTCGCGGCGAACGACGTGGGTGCCGCCGCTTCCAGCGCCGGAGAGCCGGACTCGGCGAGGGCGAAGCAGTGGCCGGCCACGCTGACCCGCCCGGCGGAACCGCGCGGAAGCCGGTACTCCGCCCGGCGACGGGCCAGCGCCGCGGCCGCGTACGCGGCCGGCATCGGCACCTCGGCGAGAACATGGGCGGCCGCGCCGAGCGCGAGACCGACGACCGCGGGTGGCCGGGCCGGCACCGCCGGCAGCCCGAGCTCACGCAGCACCGCGATGGAGACCGCCACCGCAAGGGCGAGGTGCACCGCGCCATGCCGCGCCGCGACCACCTCCTCGGCCGCTACCGTCTCTTCCTCCGCCACGACCTCCTTGTGCACGGCCTCCACTACGAGCAGCGGGGCGACCAGCGGGTGGGAGCTCAGCGTCCGCACCAGGTCACAGGTGAGTGCGCTCGCGCCCCAGCGGACCTGGTCAAGCATGATCACGGCGGCTTCCGGCTCGCCGCCGCCACTGGCCATGGCGAACGCGACCACCTGGCTACCGGCAGGCGTCGGGACGCTGGCCGCCAGCCCGGTCGGGACCCCGCCCAGCTCGAACGCGCCGAGTGTCAGCTCCAGTGCGCCGAGCAGGCGTTCGGCCAGCAGCGGGCCGAGCCCGCGCAGCGCGCGCAGCACGGGCGACTCGGCCTCGCCGGCCGGGGAGGGCGGCACGAAGAACGGCTGTGGTGCGGGCCGCGGGCCCGGCCTCGGCGATGGCGGTGGAACCGGCCCGGGCCCGGACAGGCCCAGGCTCGTCACCGGCGCCGCGTGCGGTGATCGGGGCTGATCGAACACGGCCCGCCCCTGGTAGCTGACTCGGGTGGAGCGCCCTCGTGGGTTCGGGCCCTGACCGGCCATGCCCGGAGCGTGCGACGCCCCGGGCACGCCGAGCCGGCCGAGCCGGGCCGCCGCGTCGGGCGGGATGACGCCCGCCAGCGCCGGCACCACCTTGGCCACAGCGTTCGCGAGCGCATCCAGCGCCGCCGCCGGGAGCATCGTCGTGCCGTCCGCGGTGCCTGTCCGGTGTTCCACAGTCCGCCTCCTGCCTCACGGGTCTGGTGAGGATGTGAATCCTTGGCCGGTGGTTCCTGTACGGGCTGGTTGAAACCCGAGCTCGGATGCTTGCACGAGGGTCCGACAGGAATCAGCCACGCCGGCACGACCGCCGCCGGGGGCAGGCGGTTGGCGCCGACACACTCCGGGAGGATCGTTACGGCGGGGTTAGGTGCTCGTGCTGACATACCTGGAATGAAAACGTCCAAAGGATTTTTGGCCGGTGGTGCGATGTATTTCGGCAAAGCGCGCGCCGGTGAATGGCCATCACCGGGCCGGTAAGGGCCCCGCGTGCGTTCCGGTCAGCGGGCGCTGTTCCCACTGCCACGATGAACGGGTGGATGAGCTTGAGGACGCGTGGTTCGCGTTGAGGACGGGCATCAAGATCGGAGTGAGCCTGCCGCATCTGGCGGCGGACGCGCTGGCGGCCGGGTTCGACAGCCCCGCGCTGCGTGCGCTGGCGGCCCTGGGTGTCCGTGACGATCTCGAAGCGCGCCGCCTGCTGCCCGTCGCGCTCACCGAGCTGGGCCACAGCCTCGAGCCGCGGACAGATACGTGGGGTGAGCTGTTTCCCTGGGAGGAGTCGCGCGCCCGGTTCGAGCCCGATCTCGTGGCTCGGACCGAGCAGGCCCTGGCGATCGTGCAGCGGGACCTGGACGGGACCGACACCGGCCTGGGCCGCCTGACGCTCCACTGGTCCGGCGGATACGGCGACGACGGTGAGCCGCAGCTCCTCGTCGGCTTCGGCGGCGAGCCCTACCGCGGCGGGGGCAACCCCGCGGACTGCCTGGGCGGTGCCGACCTGCCCCACAGGGTCGTGTCGCTCGCCGCGAACGTCCAGGAGTGCGTGATGGAGATGTTCCAGTTCTACTGGCCGACCTGCGCCCGTCATCGCCGCGGCCTGCATCTGCCGGACTGGGACTGGGACGGCGTCGGATGGCCGGTGTGGCGGTGCCGGGCCGAGCGAGGCCACGCCGTCGCCCCGCTCGGAGGGCTGCGGACGGAGCCGCCGATCTCCTGATTCGCGCGGCCGATCCGGCGGGCCGCCACCCGACGACGTCGGCAGCCCGCCGGGTGGGTCAGCCGGGCGTCGGGCGATGGCGGCCGGGGCGCGTCAGCTCGTCGGAGACCTGGAAGACGCCCGGGGCGACCTGCTGGGACGCCGACCGCATCCGGTAGGTCCACTCACCGGGCGGCCAGGTCGTCGCGGTCGACCAGTACACCCGGTCGAGCCGGGCGGAGCTCAGGATGGCGGTGCCCAGGTCCGCGCCGCGCAGGTCCGCGCCGCGCAGGTCGACCCCGCGCAGGATCGCCCCGGCCAGGCGGATCCCGCGCAGGTCGGCCGCACGCAGGTCCGCCTGACGCAGGACCGCGTCGGTGGCGTCGGCCGCGCGCAGGTCCGCGCCGCGCATGATGATCCCGTCGGTGTCGGCTCCGCGCAGGTCGGCGCGGGCGAGAAAGGCCTTCCGGAGATCCGCGTTGTGGAGGAAGGCTCCGTGCAGGTCCGTCCCGTGCAGGTCGGCGCCGGTGAGGAAGGCGCCGGCGAGCAGCGCGCCGGCGAGGTCCGCACCGCCGAGCGCGGCCTGGCTGAGGTCGGCGTCCCGCAGGTCGGCCCCGCGCAGGCAGGCGTCCCGGAGGTCCGTTCCGCGCAGGTCGGCGCCGCTGAGGTAGGCGCCGTGCAGCTGCGCCCCGCGCAGGATCCGCCCGGTGAGGCACACTCCGGCCAGGTCCGCGCCGGTCAGGTCCGCGCCGGCGGCGTACCCGCCCGTCCGAGGCCTCCCGCGCAGCGCGGCGAGCAGGCCACCCAGCGACCCCAGCCGTGCGGGGGCGCTGCCATGGGGCCCGGCACCCGGCGCGGTCTGACCTGGTGCGGCCTGACCCGGCGCGGCATGATCTGCCGCCGCGTGATCCGGAGCTGGGCGGCCCGGCGTGTCGGAACCCGGGGTGCTGAGCGGCCGGGCGTGCAGGTCCCGGCGCTCAGCACCCATCGTGATCACCCATACGTCGCGAAGGTGGGGCGACGGGTAACTCCACCGCGGCAATCATGTTTTCTCCCCGGGAGCCCGGACGTCCGCACGTGGCCTGCGTCATAGGTGGTGACATTAGCCACATGTGGGCGGAGAGGGGAGCGATTGCGGCTGTCGGTGCTCTCCCGGAGCTACTCCTGGTAGTCCAGCTGCTTGGTCGCACCGTTAGGGACGGCCGCCGGGCGTGGGGTCACGGCCACCGTGGGGATGGTGCCGCCGCACCGCAGCACGACGTCCACCACACGCAGCAGCTCCGCGACGTCGAGCAGCGTGCCGGCCATGTAGCCGCGCTGCGCCCAGATCTGGTGCACCTCCGCGGCGTACTCCCTGTCCCAGCCGGCGATGAACTCGGTCGACGAGTCACCCTCGCCGCCGGCGCAGTCCCCGACGACGACGCGGGTGAAGCCAACGGACGGGTGCTCGCCGCGCATCGAGTCGATGAGCTTGTCGAGCGCGGCCTTGCTCACGTTGTAGGCCGCGAACCCCGGCCAGGGCGGCGTCAGCGACGCGCTCACCGACGACAGGTAGGCCGCCACGCCACCCGAGGCCTTCAGGTGGGGGAGAGCCGCGGCGGTGATCAGCGCCGCGCCGATCACGTTCGTGTCGAACGCCTTGCGCCAGGTGGCGGCGCCGATCGTCTCGAACCGGGAGAGCGGGCCGATGCCGGTGGCGTAGACGATGGCGTCGATCCCGCCCAGGTCCGCCGCCGCCTCCTCGATCGCGGCCTCGCAGGACTCCTCGTCGGTCACGTCGCAGGCGATGGCGAGCGTGCCCGGCCCGGCCTCCTTGGCCGCCTCGACCAACCGGTGCTGCCTGCGGGCGAGCAGCGCCACCTGGTCGCCGCGCTGGCCCCGGTCGACGCCGATACACCGGCCGAGGCCGCTCGACGCACCGACCACCACAACTCTCATCGCCTGGACTCCAGTTCTGTAGGCCGCGGGCCGCGGCATGCGGGGCTGGTCGGCCCCCACGTCGTGGTAGGCGGCCCGATGTCAAGCTGCCGGGCCGCGACAGGCCTCATAAGTGAACACATACACGGACGAGTGTCGAGTGAACCACGTCACCGCGGCAAGCGGGTCAGTCCCGCAGCAGGCGGCGCAGCCACTGGAGCCGTGCCGCCTTCGCCGCCCGCGAGAGCGCCGCCTGCGGAGCCACCAGGTCGAACCCGTGGAAGCCGCCGGGCCATACGTGCAGCTCAGCCTCGCCCCCGGCCTGCCAGATGCGGCTCGCGTAGGCAACGTCCTCGTCCCGGAACGTCTCGGCCGAGCCGACGTCGACGAAGGTGGGCGGCAGCGCGGAGAGATCCGTGGCGCGCGCCGGGGCCGCGTAGGAGGAGACATCGGGGCCACCCCGGGCCTCGCCGAGCAGAGCCGACCAGCCCATCTCGTTCATCGACCGGTCCCAGACGCCCAACCCGGCCATCTGCCGGGCGGACGGGGTGTCGTTGCGGTCGTCGAGCATCGGGCACATCAGTAGCTGCCCGTCCAGGGACGGGCCGCCGCGGTCGCGGGCCAGCAGCGCCGTCGCCGCGGCCAGGCCGCCGCCGGCGCTCTGTCCTGAGATGATGATCCGGGACGGGTCGACGCCCAGGTCGGCCGTGTGCGCGGCCGTCCACACCAGGCCCGCGTAGCAGTCCTCGACCGGTGCCGGATGGGGATGCTCGGGCGCGAGGCGGTAGTCCACGGAGACCACAACGAGTCCCAGCTCCTGCGCCCAGTCCAGCGGGTCGTCGAGCCCCAGTCGGTTGTCGCCGATGATCATGCCGCCGCCGTGCGCGAAGTACAGGACGGCGCGGGGCGCGGTGGTCGCCGTGGGCCGGCACACGAGCAGTGACACCTCGGGCCCGCCGGGTGGGCCGGGCACCGACACCTCGGTCAGCTCGAACGCCCCGTCGCGGGCCAGCCGCGCGTCCTGGTCCCGGGCCTGGCCGGTGCGCTCACGGGCGGCCAGGACGGCGTCCAGCGTCCGCATCCCAGCCAGCGCCTGCCGCATGATCACCATTGTCGGGTGCACCTCGGCGTCGAATGGCGGCGGCGGCCCGGCGGCGCCGTCCTGGCGCGGGGTCGATAACGGGGAGTCGACGGTCATCGGCGGTCCTCCTGCGTCGGTGCGGAGCCGTGAGCGGGTGTTATGAGACGCCCGCCAAGCATCGTCCCCGCTTGTCATCCGGCGGGCGACCGGTCGGGCCGGAGACCACGGGCCGCCGGTCAGGTGAGGAGGCCCAGGACGCCGCGCATGTACTCCAGCGCCTGGCGGTCGTCCAGCCGCCGGCCGCCGGCCCGTTCCCGCTCCGGGTCGACGCCGGGGTCGGCGGCGACCCGGGCCGTCGCGCCGTCGACGAGCGTCCGCCACGCGGGATGCTCGAGCAGGCCGGTCGTCTCGAGGAAGCCCAGCATGCGTGCCGCGTCCTCGAGCCGGCCGACGGCCGCCGCCATGTTGACGAACTCGACCGTGGTGACGCAGACGGCCTGCATGTTCCCGTCGTCGAGCAGCTGCTCGACGTGCGAGTGCAGGATGGCGAACGCCCGTGCCCGCTCACCGCGCCGGAAGACCGCCCGGGCCTGGACGGCCCGGTTCGGCGAGTGCGTCCGGGCCGGCACCTCGACGCCGACGGCCTCGTCGAACAGCCGGTCGGCGCGGTCGTGCCGGCCGCGCAGCAGCGCCGAGTAGCCGAGCAGCACCAGAGTCAGGTTCAGCAGGGTGGGCGGCCCCTCCCGGCGGTACCGCTCGACCAGTGCCCCGACCACGGCGTCGTGCTCGGCGAACCGGCCGGTGAACAGCAGGGCCGCGCCGACGTCCAGCTCGAACTGCTCGGCCAGGTCGTCCGCGCCGTGCCGGCGCAGCTCCGCCACGGCCGGCGCGGCCCAGGTCACATGGGCCGGGTAGTCCTCGTAGACGGACGCCCGCGCATGGCGGACCAACGGATGGTCCGGCTCGCCGTGGCGTTCGACGAGTCGTTCGTAGGCGGCGCTGTCCTGGCTCATCTTGTAGCGCTGCGCCGCCCAGGTGAGCGCGAAGACGACGAGGTCGGGGTCCGGCTCCGCCCCCGGCCGCCCGAGCGCCAGGAGCCGTTCGATCCAGTCGCCGATCTCGTGGCGGCTGCGGCGGACGATCTCCACGACGACGGGGCGCACGAGCGCCCGGGCCAGCGCCGTGTCACCGGCCGTGCACCCCCGGTCGAACGCGGCCCGCAGGTTGGGCCAGAGCTCGTCGAGACGGGCGACGCCCTCGACCTCGGCCGGGCCGGCGAGCAGCACCTGGACGCGGGCGGCCGCCTCGAGGCACCACCGGGCGTGCCGTTCGGTCGCCTGCCGGGTCTCACCGGCGTCAGCGAGCCGTTCGGTGGCGAACTGGCGCATCGTCTCCAGAAGCCGGAAGCGCCGCCCGAACGGCCCGGTCTCCGCCACGAGCATCGACCGCGCCACGAGGTCACCGAGCAGGTCCTCCACCTCGCCAATCGCGCCGCCCGCGCCGCCCACGTCGGCTGTGCCCGGGTCGCCCGGCCGGCCGGCGGCGCGCGAGCCGTCCGCACCGTTGCTTTCGGCGGTTGCCGCGACGGCGGTTGCCGCGCCCAGGTCGAACGGCCCGGCGAAGACCGACAGCTGCCGGAACAGCCGTTGCGCGGCGGGAGCGAGCAGGTCGTAGGACCACCGCACGGTGGCGCGCAGCGTCCGGTGGCGCTCGTCGGCCGTCCGCGCGCCGCCGACGAGCAGGCGCAGCTGATCGTCGAGACGCTCGAGCAGGTCGGTGAGGCCGAGGGCCGCGGTGCGGGCGGCGGCCAGCTCGATGGCCAGCGGGAGGCCGTCGAGACGGCGGCAGATCTCGGTGATCTCGGCGTGGCCGGCCCGCGCGTCGAAGGCGGGGAAGACTGCGCGGGCGCGCTGCGCGAACAGCTCGGCGGCCGCTCCGGCGGGCTCCAGCGGGCCCACGGCGACGAGCCGCTCGAAGCCGTTCCCGAGGCCGAGCCGCTCCCGGGAGGTGGCGAGGATCCGCACCTCGGGGCAGCCTTCGGCGATCGCCTGGGCGAGCGCCGCGGCGCCGTCGACGACATGCTCGCAGTTGTCCAGGACGAGCAGCACCCGGCGATGGCGCAGCGCCGCCACGACGGACTCGCCCAGCGGGCGCCCGGAGCTCTCCGTCACGCCCACGACACCGGCGACCGCCCGCGCCACATCGGACGGAGCCGCGATCTCGGCCAGCTTGACCAGCCAGACGCCGTCCGCGTCGCGGTGCCGCGCCGCCGCCGCGAGGGCCAGCCGGGTCTTGCCGATCCCACCCGGCCCCACCAGGGTCACGACGGCTGAGACGGCCAGCGCGCCGCCGACGGCCTCCAGATCATGCTCGCGGCCGAGCAGCGGCCCCAGCCGGCGGGGAAGATTGCCCGGGCGCTCGCCCGGGACGGGGCGTTCGCCGACCTGGCCGAATCCCCCGCCGGGCGGCAGGAGCCGTCTGTCGTGCTCCAGGACCAGTGCCTCGAGCTCGCGCAGCGCCGGCCCCGGTTCCACCCCGAGGGTGTCGACCAGGTGCCGGCGGGCGGCGCGGAACGCCGCCAGGGCCTCGGACGGGCGCCCGGCCCGGTAGAGCGCCGTCATGAGCAGCGCCCACAGGCCCTCGCGGAGCGGGTGGGCGGCGGTCAGCTCGGTGAGCCGGCCCAGCGCGGAACGCGCGTCGGTCTCCACCTGGCGCGCCAGATCCACCTCCACGGCGGCCAGCCACTGCTCGACCAGCCCGTCGACGGCTCCGGCCAGGCCGGGGACGACCAGCCCGGCCAGCGGCGGGCCCGCCCACTCGGCGAGGGCGGCGGCGACGTCCCGCTCGTCGAGCAGCCGCTGGAAGCGGACGACGTCCACCGCCTCCGGCGCGACATCCAGCAGGTAGGCGGCGCCGACCCGGCGGATCGAACCGGGACCGAGCGCCCTGCGAAGCCGGGTGGCGTACGACTGCAGGGTGCGGTCGGCCGTCCTGGGCGGGTGCGGGCCCCAGACCAGCTCCACCAGCCGCCCGACCGGCACGACCTTGCCGGGCGCGAGCGCGAGCGCGGCGAGCAGCGCCTGGCACTTCGCCGGGCCGACGTCGACCGGCTCGCCGCCGGACGTGACGGCACCGACCCCGCCCAGCAGCCGGATCCGCAGCACGGGTGCGCTCCCTGCCTCGACGATCAACTCTCCCGCCGCCAGTATGCGACCCGCCACCGACACTCAACCGCCGCGCCAGCGATTCACCGCCGCCGCTCAACACGGCGACGCCACCGTTGCCTCATGACAGTTCTCAGTTTGGACGCCGGGCGCGCCCGCGCCGCGGTGGCGGCCGGTCGGCCCGGTCGGCCTGGTCGGAGGTCACGGTGAAGGCGGTCGTCCAGGACAGGTTCGGCCCGCCGGACATCCTGCGGCTGGCCGATGTCGACGTGCCGGTGCCGGGGCCGGACGAGGTGCTGGTGCGGGTGCGGGCCGCGGCGCTGAACCCGTACGACTGGCACATGCTGCGCGGCGACCCGTACGTCGCGCGGCTGATGGGCGGGATGGGGCTGCGCCGGCCGAAGAACCCGGTGGCCGGGCTGGACGCGGCCGGCGTGGTCGAGGCGGTCGGCGTGAACGTGCGCGAGCCGATCCCGGGCACGGAGGTGTTCGGCTTCTGCCCGGGCGCCTTCGCCGAGCTCGCCCGCACCCGGCCGGGCATGCTGGCCCGCAAGCCGGCCGGCCTCGCCTTCTCCGACGCGGCGGCGCTGCCGACCGCCGGCACGACGGCACTGCGCGGGGTGCGGGAGACCGGCGAGGTGCGGGCCGGGACCAGGCTGCTCGTCAACGGTGCCGCCGGTGGGGTGGGTACCTACGCCGTCCAGATCGCGGCCGGGCTGGGCGCTGAGGTGACCGGCGTGTGCAGCGGGCGCAACGCCGAACTGGTCCGCTCGCTCGGCGCCGCGCACGTCGTGGACTACACGAAGGACGACTTCACCGCGGACGGCTTCCTCGAGCGGCACGGGGGTTACGACGTGATCCTCGACAACGTCGGGAACCACCCGCTGCGCCGGCTGCGGCGGGCGCTCGCCCCGCGCGGCACGCTGGTGGTCAACGCGGGCGGCTCACCCGGGCGGGTGTTCGGCGCGGTCGGCGCCATGCTCGGGGCGGTCGCGGCCGACAGGTTCGTCCGCCAGCACCTGCGCGTCCTGCCCACCCGCCTCGACCGCTCCGAGCTGGCCGCGCTCGCCGACCTCGCCGCGGCCGGCGGGCTCACCACCGTCGTCGACCGGACGATCCCACTGGTGGACATCGCCGCGGGGCTGGCCCTGGTCGAGGCCGGCCACGTCCGCGGAAAGATCGTCGTCGACGTGACGTGACGTGACGCCGGGCTCGCCGGCCCTGCCCTGCGGACCGCCGCGCGGTCACCTGGGCCGCGCGACGGACCCCGCGACGAGCCGTGACGCGGGCCCGCGGCTCAGGTCGCGAGGTCGGCGTCGGAGCGGGGGAGCCGCAGGTGCCTGCCCTCGGCCGCCATCCGGTGCATCAGGGCGACCGCGTCGCGCTTGTCGACGTGGCCGTCGGCGACCGCCATCCCCATGACGTCGATCGTCTCGCCGGTCGTGATGCCGCGCCGGCGGGCGTACCGCAGGGACTCCCGGTCGTCGGAGATCCACCAGGAGCCGGCGAAGGCCGCCCACTCGAGGACGACGAAGCAGCTCTCCGCCTCGCCGAGGTGCCGCAGCGGTTCGGCGTCGGTGCCGCCGAACACGGCCCGCCGGATGCGGTTGACCCGCCTGATGTCGGCCTCGTCGACGATCTCGATCGCCTCGCCGAGCCAGCCCTCCACCGGCAGCAGGGCCAGGTCGGGGAAGTACCGCGCCGAGCGGCTCGCCTCGTAGGCGACGGCGGCCGTCCAGCGCCCGCGCCCCCGGAGCACCGACCTGAGAAGGTCGAGACGGCCCACGGCGGCGAAGTTGCACAGGACGGTGTTGTCGGGGAAGAGAAATTCCGTGACTACTCCCCGGGCGTCGGGCGGTCCGCTTCGAGTGCGGTGCTGAGATCGTCGACGTCGACGCCGAGCAGGTTGGCATAGGGACGCAGGGTTGTCACGCCGGTTTCGTACGCGGCGTAGGTGTCCCTGAGCATGAGGCCGGGTGGCCGCGGGGTGCCGGCGACCGCGGCCCGCCGGGCGAACTGGTCGCTGCGGCCGGCGAGGTGGGCGGCCTTCGGCCCCGTCATCCGCTTCAGCCGGTCACAGGCAGCGGAGTTGATCATCTGTAGGTTGCGCAGCCGGTAGGCCAGCGCCGACGGGGTCACCATCAGGTCACAGGCGAGGGTGGCGAAACAGCTGTCGGTGAGGCCGGCCGGACCCACCGCGTCGCCGAGGGCATCCTGCGGCATCAGGAACGCCGAGGCGAACGCGTTCGCGCGGATCTCGCTGGGATCCTTCGACTGGGCGGGGTCGAAGATGTCCCGGTCGAGGTGGACGTCCTGGTCGTCGCCGGCGAGCAGGTGGCCGAGCTCGTGGGCGAGGGTGAACCGCTGGCGGGCCGGCACCGGGGACGTCGCCAGCAGG
The DNA here is from genome assembly GCF_023242985.1 of Frankia sp. Mgl5. Classification (NCBI taxonomy): domain Bacteria; kingdom Bacillati; phylum Actinomycetota; class Actinomycetes; order Frankiales; family Frankiaceae; genus Frankia; species Frankia sp. Mgl5. The sequence continues at coordinate 108,739 of NZ_JALKFY010000617.1, forward strand.
ATCAGCGCCCCCTCGGCGGAGGCCGCGGCCAGGCCGTCGATGCCCGGGCCGAGATCGGCGACGGCGATGTCGACGCCGAACACGGCCTCGATCACGCTGATCAGATCCTCTTCCAGCACCGACCGACCGGCCTTGTCGACCTCGTCGAGCGCGCGCCCGGCCAGCCGCCGGCCCTGCTCGGACCAGCCGACGGGAACATGCTCCAGCCGGGGCCCCTGCCACGGCGCCGGATAGCCGAGATCGGCGAGGTCGGCGCGCATCGTGCTGAGGCGTCTGGCCGCGGCGAGCGCGCCGCCCGCGTCACCGCCCGCCGTTCTGGCGGCGAGCGCGAGGGCCGGCTCGTCGCCGGTGAGGAGCCAGTCGACGGTGACCTGACAGACCTGCGCGATGCGGGCCAGGTCCGTCGAGGAGAAGCGGCGGGTGCCGCGCAACGACTTCGACATCTTCGACTCGTCGAGCCCGATGCGCTGCCCGAAATCGCGACGGGTCAGCCCGGACGCCTCGATCAGCCCGGCGACCCGCTCGGCAACGGTGGCGTGCCCGGACGCAGCCGCATGCCGGGCCGAGGCTGTGTTTCCGGGGAAAGCCGCAGGCCTGGAGGACGGCGCATGCCCGGACGGCGGCGGGCGTTCCGGAATGCTGGGCATCCTGCGACGATAGCCTCTCCTTGCGATTTTCGCAAGACGACCCCGGCGCTGGCGGCGCACCCAGCCGACCCCAGTGCACCCCCCCAGAAGGCCCAGGCGCCGGCCAAAGAGCGCTCCAGGGTGTGCGCAGTTGATGTGCGGCGGCTGAGGGAGTTCATAGACTCACTCAGCCGCCGCACTTTCCCGCCGTGTTCTCGCCGGCCTCCGGCCTCGATCTCTTCGAGGCCGCCCACCGCCAGCTGGACGTCCTCGGCATCCGCACGCCACGGATCCGGCTGGTTGACCGGAGTGGCGGCCACTACCCGGCGGACGTCGCCGTGGTCGAGGACGTGCCCGGCCACAGCGGGGTATCGCCGAACACAACCTCCGCGCGGCGCTCGCCTCCCTGTCCGCGGACGTCCGTTGAACCCCTCCGAACAGGGCGGCTAGCCGAACACCCTGGTGGTGGCGAGGACGGCGAGGCGGTTGTCGCCGCCGGCGTCGCGGGCCTCGACGCGGCCGAGGCCGTCCCGTACCTGGGCCGTGGCCACGACGGGGCCGGTGCGCACCGGGCGCAGGAAGCGCAGGGCCAGGGAGGAGAGCGAGGTGCCCGGGGTCAGGGAGAGCGCCGCCTCCTCGACGGCCAGGGCGATCAGCCCGCCACTCACCGTCTGCGACGAGTTCAGCCCGTCCTCGGTGCGGGGGAGCGTGGCGACGCCCGGTTCGCGGATCTCGCAGCGTGCGCGCTCGGCCAGCGGGACCTGTAGCCGTCCTCCGCGGGGGCGGGAGGCCAGGCCGGTCTGCGCCGATGGCATGATCATCTCTGGGTTCGGGGCGGCCATGAAGGACGCGGTGCAGAACGCCAGCTCGTCGCCGCCGGCGCCGGTGAAGACCACCTCGACGCCACAGACCGACTTCCCGGCCTTGACCAGCCGAGCCACGGTGTTGATGGTCCGGGACTCGTGCAGCGGGCGGTAGACGTGCACGTCGAGGTCGAGGGTGACCGGGACCCGTGGGGCGACGGCGGCCATGACGGCATGCCCGCACGCGGTGTCGGCCCAGACGGCGAGAATGGAGGTCCGGACGCTCGGCGTGCCGGGCACGAACATCTCGGGGACGATCGCCGCCGACCCGCGCAGTTCGTCACCGACCCTGGTCAGCTCGAAACCGAGGTCGGACAGGATGTGCGTGCTCGGGCGCACGTCGCTGTCACTGCTCACGGAAGCCACGCTCCTGGTCCGGGGACGAGACGGGACGGGACGAGACGGGGAGGGTCGGGGGCACGTGACCTCGATGTCACGCCCGACGGCCGGAGCGCGCCGTCGCTGGCCTCGTCCTCCCCGGCAGCCGCCGGAGCAGGTGCTCCGCGCACCACACTAAGCAAATATCGACGTCACAATCAAAGGAACGTGGCCGCCACGATCAGGTCTCCCAGTCCCCGTCGTCGCCGGTCAGGCAGGTGGAGAGCCAGTCCGCGGCCTCGACGAAGTCGTGCCCCGTCAGCCGCTGGCCCGCGGGCGGGGCGGGGCGGTCGGCACGGGGATAGGAACCCAGGAACCGGATCTTCCGGCAGATCCGGTGCAGCCCCATCAGGGCCTCGCTGACCCCGCGGCCGCTGACATGCCCCTCCGCGTCGATCGAGAAGCAGTACCGGCCCAGCCCCTCACCGGTCGGCCGGGACTCGATCCGGACCAGGTTGACCTTGCGGACCGCCCACTCCTGCAGCAGCGCCAGCAGCGCGCCCGGCTCGTCCTCGGTCGGCCACACCACGATGGACGTCTTGTCCGCGCGCGTCGGCGCGGTCGTCGGGCCGGGACGTCCGAGCAGGACGAACCGGGTCGTGGCGTCGGCGGCGTCGTTGACGTTGGTCAGCAGCGCCTCCAGGCCGTAGCGCCGCGCCGTGAACTCCCCGGCGAAGCAGCAGTCGAACCGCCCGTCCCGAACCAGCCTGGCTCCCTCGGCGTTGGACGCCGCCGACTCCCACTCCGCGTGCGGCAGGTTCGCCGCCAGCCACCGGCGTACCTGGGCCTGGGCGACCGAGTGGCCGGTGACCGTCTTGACGTCGTCCAGCGTCGTGCCCGGCCGCACCAGCAGCGCGAAGCTGATCGGCAGCAGCACCTCGCGGCGGATGACCAGCGGCCGGCCGGTCGCCAGCTCGTCCAGCGTGGCGGTGACCGCGCCCTCCACCGAGTTCTCGATCGGCACCAGCGCCGCGGCGGCGTCCTCGTTGCGCACCGCGTCCAGCGCCGCCGCCACCGACATGGACGGGAACAGCTCGTGGGTCGCCGCCTCCGGCAGCGTGCGCAGCGCGGCTTCGGTGAAAGTCCCCTCAGGGCCCAGGTAGGTGAGGCGGGCGTGCGGGGCGTGGGCAGGCAAGACGTGTCTCCTGGGACCGGTTCGGCGGCGGTCGTCGCCTGCGGGGTGAAGGTCGGCGGTCACAGGTGGCGGAGGAGCGTCGTGGGGTTCTCGACCGCGTCGGCGACGAAGCGCAGGAAGGCACCGGCGGTGGCGCCGTCGCAGACCCGGTGGTCGAACGTGAACGAGAGCTGGGTGATCCGGCGGACGGCCAGCTCGCCGTCCACCGCCCATGGCCTGGGGAGGATCCGGCCGATGCCGATCATGGCCACCTCGGGATGGTTCACGATGGGCGTGGCGCCGTCGACGCCGAAGACGCCGTAGTTGTTCAGGGTGAACGTGCCGCCGGTCAGCTCGGCGGGGGTGAGCCGGCCCGCCCGGGCGGCGGCGGTCAGCCGGGTCATCTCGGCGGCCAGGCTGGCGGTGGTGTGGCCCTGGGCGTCGCGTACCACCGGAACGACGAGCCCGCGCGGGGTCTGCGCGGCGAACCCGAGGTGGACGGCGCGGTGCCGGCGCACCCCGGTCGCGCGGCCGTCGGCGTCGGTGACGACGGTCGAGTTCAGGTCGGGGAAGCGGCGCAGCGCGGCGACGCAGACCCGGGCCAGCAACGCCAGCACGCCGACGCGGGGCTCGGCGCCGCCCGCGTTGAGGGCGTCCCGGGCGGCGAGCAGCTCGGTGGCGTCCGCGTCGACCCAGGTGGTCGCGTCCGGCACCTCGCGCCGGCTGCGCCCGAACGCCTCCGCCGCGCGCCGCGCCAGCGGGCTCAACGGGACGACGTCCGCGACGTCCGCGACGTCCGCGCCGTCCGGGCCGGCCAGGTCCGTCGGTGCGGTCGGTGCGGCCGGGGTCGCCAGGTCCGCCGGGGTGGCCGGGCCGGTTCGGGTGGCCGCGGTGATGGCCGCCTCGACGTCCCGGCGGCGGATCAGGCCGTCCGGGCCGGTGCCGGTGAGCTCACGCAGGTCGACGGCGTTGTCCCGGGCTAGCCGCCGGACCAGCGGCGAGATCACCTTGACCGCCTGCCGGGCGTCACGCGCCGTCGGCATCGGCGCGGGTGGCATTGGCGTCGGTGGCATCGGCGCGGGTGGCGTCGACGGCAGGGGCACCGGGGCGGTCGTACCGACCGGCGACCGGTCAACGCGGCCGGCGCGGCTCGCGCGGCCGGCACGGCTGGTCGGCGCGGGCTCGGCGCGGGGGCCGTATCCGATGAGGACCCTGCCGGACCCTCCGCCCGCCGACCCCGGAGCGCCGTCCGCGCCGTCCGGGCCGTCCGGGCCGTTCGCCGGCTGTTCCGCGGGTTCGTCGACCGTCACGATGATCAGCGGGGTGCCGACCGGGACGGCGGTGCCGGGCGGGCCGGCGAGCGCGGTGACGACGCCCGCGTGCGGGCACGGCACCTCGACGACCGCCTTCGCCGTCTCGACCTCGGCCACCGGCTGGTCGACGACGATGACGTCCCCGATGCCGACCATCCAGCGGACGATCTCGGCGGAGGTCAGCCCCTCGCCGAGGTCCGGGAGGGCGAATTCGAGTACCGCGGCCACGGTGTCACTGCTCCCACTGGAGTCGGGCGACGGCGTCGAGGACGCGGTCGACGCTGGGAAGGTAGTGATGCTCGAGCATCGGCGGCGGGTACGGGATGTCGAACCCGGTCACCCGCAGCACCGGGGCGGCCAGGTGGTGGAAGCACCGTTCGGTGACCCGGGCGGCGATCTCCGCGCCGACGCCGCCGAAACCCGCGGCCTCGTGCACCACGATCGCGCGCCCGGTGGCCCGGACCGCCGCGCAGACCGTCTCGTCGTCGAAGGGCACCAGCGAGCGCAGGTCGACGACCGCCAGGTCCCAGCCCTCCGCGACCGCGGCCTCGGCGGCCCGCAGGCACACCGGCAGCGCCGGGCCGTAGGTCAGCAGCGTCGCCGAGGTGCCGGGCCGGCGGACGGCCGCCCGTCCGATCGGCCCGACCTCGGCGCGGGCGACCTCGGCGGGGGAGAGCCCGTCCTCGGTGGACCAGTAGAGCCGCTTGGGCTCCAGGAAGACGACCGGGTCGTCCGACGCGATCGCGGCGCGCAGCAGGCCGTAGCTGTCGGTGACGGTGGCCGGGGTGACCACGTGCAGTCCGGGGGTGTGCGCGTAGTACGCCTCGCTGGAGTCGCTGTGATGCTCCACGCCGCCGATGCCCCCGCCGTATGGGACGCGGATCGTCACCGGCAGCGACACCGCTCCGCCGGTGCGGTTGCGCATCTTCGCCACGTGCGACGCGAGCTGCTCGAACGCCGGGTACGCGAAGGCGTCGAACTGCATCTCGACGACGGGCCGCAGCCCGTACATCGCCATGCCCACCGCGGTGCCGAGGATGCCCGCCTCGGCCAGCGGGGTGTCGAGGCAGCGCTGCGTCCCGAACTCGGCGGCGAGGCCGTCGGTGACCCGGAACACGCCGCCGAGCGCACCGACGTCCTCACCGAGCACGTGGACGTCGGGATCCGCCCGCAGCGAGTCGCGCAGCGCGGCGTTGAGCGCCTGCACCATCGTCGCCGCGCTCACCGGGCCTCGCCCCCGGCCAGGCCGGTGCCTGCCTGATTGCTGCCTGCCTGGTTGGTGCCCGCGTGGTCGGTGTCCGTGTGGTCGGTGTCCGTGTGGTCGGTGTCCGCGTGGTCGGTCTCGGCGGCGATGCGGGCGGCCAGTTCGGCGGCCTGCTCCCGCAGCTGGCTGGTCGGACGGGCGTAGACGTGCGCGAACAGCGAGGCCGGGTCCACCGCGGGGGGCTCGGCGCCGAACTCGGAGCGCATCTCGGCGGCGAGCTCCTCGGCCGCCGCGGCCACGGCGGCGGCCGCGGGGTCGTCGAGGAGGCCGGCGTCGCGAAGATGCCGCTCGAGCAGTGTCACCGGATCCCGGGCCTGCCAGGAGGCGACCTCCTGCGCCGTGCGGTACCGGGTCGCGTCGTCGGCGCTGGTGTGCGCGTCCATCCGGTAGGTGACCGCCTCGACCAGCACCGGCCCCCGTCCCGCCCGCGCGTGCTCGACCGCGGCGCCGAGCACGGTGTGCACCGCCGGGGCGTCGTTACCGTCGACGAGACGTCCGGTGACGCCGTAACCCACCGCCTTGTGCGCCAGCGTCGGCGCCGCGGACTGCCGCGCCAGCGGCACCGAGATCGCGTAGCCGTTGTTCTGCACCAGGAACACCACCGGCGCGTTCAGCACCCCCGCGAAGGTCAGCGCCTCGTGGAAGTCACCCTCGCTGGTGGCACCGTCGCCGACGAGGGCGAGCGCCACGACGTCGCGCGGTGCCCCCGGATCGGACGCCGCGCGCAGCCGGGCGGCGTGCGCCAGCCCGACCGCGTGGCAGGCCTGGGTGGCCAGCGGGGTCGCCAGCGGCGCGATCCGGTGCTCCCGCGGGTCGTACCCACCGTGCGTGTGCCCCCGCATCATGGCCAGGACGTCCGCCGGCCGCACCCCGCGCGACACCACCGCCAGCGTGTCGCGGTAGGTCGGGAACAGCCAGTCCGTCTCCCGCAGCACCATCGCCGGGGCGATCTGGCACGCCTCCTGCCCGGTGGAGGCCGGGTAGACCGCGATGCGGCCCTGCCGGGCCAGGGTGGTGGCCTGCTGGTTGTAGCGACGTCCCAGCACCAGGCGGCGGTGGAGCGCGCGCAGCAGCTCGGCGTCGAGCGCCCGCGCCGCCGGCGTGCCTAGCACCCGGGCCGGTTCGGGACCAGGCAGCAACGGCCCCGGGTCACGCCGCGGACCGTGGTAGACCGGACCGCGGTCGGTCGGGCCGTGGGAGCCTGGCGGCCCGGCGAGGCCGGACGCGGCGCTGGCGTCGAGGATCGTCATGGTCCACCTTCGGCAGTTGGCGGCGGAAAGGGTTCGAATGCGGCCCGTCGCCGGCTCTGCAGCCCGACCGAGATGCGGCGGTGCCCCTCACCACCCTGGTGAGCCGCCAACGCGAGGTCCGACGTTCAGGAAACGAGATGTGGCCAGCGGTGGCCGGGCGCGAGCTGTTCAGGTTCGCCGGCATGCCCGGTTCGGGCGCTGTCCGTGATCACGATCCTTCTCCGCTCGACTTCTTGGCGCTGGCTGGGCTTCGCGGCTTCCCGTTGACGGTATCCAGGTGGTAGCCGGCCGCTGCCAACCGATTTTCCGCCTCTGCTCGACGGCTGGACCGTGTTCAGAATCACCCTGGGGGTTCGGGCATGGCATCAGCTGCGTGGGTCATGTCGTAGGGAAACACGGGTAGAATCTTGCGGTTGTTCTCCGCGTGACACCTTGACTACCCGGTTTTCCGGTAATAGTGGTGGCATTTCAAGGGCTGGCCGGCGCTTGCCGATCAGCCTCGTTTCTGTTCCTGTTTTGCCTGGTCAGAGGCATGATCGAAGTCTGTCGGCCGGAATTTTCCGCAGTGGATGTGAGTAGTGCGGCACGGTATCCGCTGGCCGTGACGCGCAGTGCTCCCACGGGCCGGATGTCCAATTTCCGGGCAGCCGCGGCGTCGCCTGAATCCGCCGGACTTTCGGCCCTCCCGACCTGTGACCAGGGTCTCCGTCGGGGCCGCCGAAAGTGCCCTCGACGATTGTCGTCCTGCCGTCCGGACCCGTTTCAGATCCTATTGGGTTGGGACGGACGAGCCAAAGCGCCCGGCCGGCCGGCTGAATGGCTCCGCCGGCGCTCCGAGTGCTGCTTCTGCCCCCGTGCAGGTGTCGCCGTCCGCACCCGGCCCCAGAGCAAGATCGAAGCGTGGCGGCGGAGAAGCGCGGCGGCTGGGTGAGTCCATAGGCTCGCTGACTCGCCACACATCAACTGCGCACACTCCGGGGTGCCCGCCGAGTCGAGGTGTGTGGCTGAACGTGTGTTCTTGGTGGGCTGTCGTTGTTTGCTGTTCGGGGGGGTGGTGGTGGGGAGGAGGTGGATCTTGACGGCTTGGCTGAGTGAACGCATACTCGCCCGAATGTCGAACGGTGGGAACGGCGGACCGGAACCGAAGGCACTCCCGATACCGGCGGACTGGGGTGACGTCACTCCCGCCTGGATGGCGGCGGCGCTCGCCAGCCGGCACCCGGGCGCGGAGGTCGGTGAGGTCAGGCTGGTCCTCCGGGACGACGGCAACAACCGCCGTGCCCGGTTCGGCGTCACCTACAGCGCGGGCACCGGCCCGGCCACCGTGTTCTGCAAGGCGGAGGGCCTCGGCGAGCACCGGGTGCTGCACCGGAACAACGGGAACATGTTCAACGAGCCGGACCTGTTCGCGTCCGGCGCCCCCCTCCCGGTCGATCATCCCGCCTCGTACCTGGTCGTCATCGACCGTCCGGCCGAGGACTACGTGATCGTCATGGAGGACGTGACCGGGCGCGGTGCCGATCCTCGCGACGCCACCCGGCCGATGACACCCGACCAGGTCGCGCACGGGCTGCGCGGGCTCGCCCGGCTGCACAGCCGGTACTGGGGGTTCTCCGGCGAGACGAACCCGGAGCTGGCCTGGGTACGGACCTGGGAGGCGACCGAGGGCTTCGCCGGGGCTCTGCGCACGCGCGTGCCGACCGGGGTCGAGCGCGGCATCGACCTGCTGCCCGACGAGGTCAGGTCGCGCAGCGCCGACGAGCTCGTCGGGCTGTGGTGGCGCTACGTGGAGTCGCTGGCCGCGGACCCGCCGACCCTGCTGCACGGAGACGCCCACATCGGCAACACCTACGTCCTGCCCGACGGCGACGTCGGGTTCCTCGACTGGCAGGTGGCGCGGCGCGGCGGCTGGTCGCAGGACGTCGGCTACTTCCTGGTGGGCTCGCTGACGGTGGCGGACCGGCGTGAGCACGAGGCCGACCTGGTCGCGGAGTACCTGGGGGCGCTGGAACTGCCGGGGGAGCGGCGCCCGTCGCTGGAGGCCGGCTGGCTGTCCTACCGTGCCTCGGCGGCCTACGGTCTCGCGGTGTGGCTGTCGACGCTGGGGACCGACGGCTGGCAGCGCCGGGACGTCTCGCTCGCCCTCGCCGAGCGGTACGGGGCGGCGTTCGTCGAGCTGGAGACCGAGGCGGCGCTGGATCGCCTGAGCCCCTGAGCCCCTGAGCCCCTGAGCACCAGCGCCCCTGAGCACCCGCGCCGGCGGCGCCCGGTCGTTGCGGGCCATAAAAAAGTGAACGTACACTTATCGGCTGTGTATCCGTTGTCTGAGCGCAAGGACGGTAAGCCGGGAAGCGGGCCGCTGGCGGGCGTGAAGGTCGTCGAGCTCGCCGGCCGCGGGCCGGGGCCCTTCGGCGCGATGATCCTCGCCGATCTGGGGGCCGAGGTCGTCCGCGTCGCCCGGCTCGAGGACGTCGCGCCGAGCGAGGAGGAGAGCGCGACCGAGCGCTCCCTGAAGGGGCACCGCCGTATCGACCTGCTGACCCGCGGACGCCGGTCCGTCGCGCTCGACCTCAAGCATCCCGGCGGCGTCGAGGCCGTCCTGCGGATGGTCGACCGGGCGGACGTCCTCGTCGAGGGGTACCGGCCGGGGGTGGCCGAGCGGCTCGGGCTGGGGCCGGACGAGTGCCTCTGGCGCAACCCCCGGCTGGTGTACGCGCGGATGACCGGCTTCGGGCAGGAGGGCCCCTACGCCCGCAGCCCCGGGCACGACATCAACTATGTCGCCCTCGCCGGGGCGCTCGAGCCGCTGCGCCGGCCCGGCCAGCCGCCGGCCCCGCCGCTGAACCTGCTCGGCGACTTCGGCGGCGGCGGGATGCTGCTGGTCATCGGCGTGCTCGGCGCGCTGGTCGAGCGGGCCCGGTCGGGGCTCGGCCAGGTCGTCGACGCCGCGATGGTCGACGGCGTCGCGCTGCTGACCACCCTGTTCCACGGGATGCGCGCCGAGGGGCTGTGGTCCGACGAGCCGGGCACGAACATCCTCAGCCTGGCGGCCCCGTTCTACAACGTCTACGAGACGTCCGACGGCCGGCATGTCGCGGTCGGGGCGGGCGAGCACCAGTTCTACGCGGAGCTGCTCCAGCGGCTCGGCCTCGGTGACGAGCTGCTCCGCCAGCAGGGCGACCCGGCGAGCTGGCCGGCCGGCCGGGCCGCGCTGGAGGCCGTCTTCCGCACCCGCACGCTGGCGGAGTGGAGCGCCGAGCTGGAGGGCACCGACACCTGCTTCACCCCGGTGCTGACGATGGAGGAGGCCACCCGCCACCCACACAACGTCGAGCGGCAGACCTTCGTCGAGGTGGACGGCGTCGTCCAGCCGGCACCCGCCCCACGATTCAGCCGGACCCCGGCGGGGCCGGGTGGGCCACCCGCGGCAGCGGGCCAGCACACCCGGGAGGTCCTGCTCGACTGGGGCTTCGCGGCGGACGAGCTGGACGCGCTGCTCGCCTCCGGCGCGGCCCGCCAGGCCCCCACCCGCGAGACGCCCGGCGGCGACAGGCCGACGTGATCACCCGAGCCGGTCGAGCCGGTCGAGTCAGTCGAGCCGGCCAAGCCACTCGCGCATCCCGCTGACCGGGGCACCGAAGCCCCGGTGCCGGGGCTGGTGGAGGGCCGCCATCCCGACGGCGTCGCCACGAGCTCCAGCACGCCGCTCACGGTCGTGCCCGCCCGCGGCGCCCCGGCGGGCGCGCTGGGCGCGGCGGGGTCGCGCAGCTCGTACCCGGCCATGGCCTCGGTCCCGCTCAGGAAGACGACCGGCGTGACCCGGTCCACCGCGAGACCCGCGACCCCACCGGCCTGGCCGACCCCATCGACCTGGCCGGCCCAACCGGCCTGCCCGGTCCCACCCGCGGCGGGCGGGCCGCTGCCGGCCGATCGCCCCGTGCCGAAACAGGCCCGCACCGCGGCCTCGACCGACCTCCGCGCGCCCGCCGCGTCGGGTGGGCCCGGCGGCACCGGGCCCGCCACGAGGCTGTCCGCGATCCGGGCGACCTCGTCCGCCCTGCCCCCGCCGACGCTGAGCACGAGACCTGGCCCGGGACTCCACCGCAGCGAGAACGACCGTCGGTCACCGATCCCGGTGCTGAGGAGGAACCCGTCGTGACCGTCGACGACGGCGGGCAGCACCGTGTCCCAGCCGTCGCTCGGAGCGTGCGCCACCTCGGCGGCCAGGTCGACCGCCGGGCCGCGCCGGACACCGATCCCGTACGTCGCCGGCCCCACCGGGAGGTCCCCACCGGCACCGGGGCTCCCGGCACTGGCGTTGACAGGTCGGGCGCTGGCAAGCCGGGTGCTCGCGTCGCCGGCGGGCGCGGCGGCGTAGACCACCCGCACCTCGAAATGGTCGCGCCGCGGGCCGCGGACGTCCCGGAAGTACTCGCCCTCGCGCGACTGCCGGCGGAACCCGGCGGGAACCCCCCCCCCCCCCCCCCCCCCCCCCCCGGGCGGTCACCCCCCCGCCCCCCCCCCCCCCCAGGGGGCCCGGGACCTCCGCCACGGCGCCGGGGGGGCGGGGCGCGTCATGGGTGGCGCGCTGCTTCGCCGGTACGACGGTGCTGGTGGCAAGGACGGTGCTGGTGGCAAGGACGGTGCTGACAGCTAGGACGGCCGCCAGCATCACGGCCGCGACGACTACGGGTAACCTCCGGAGCCGCCAGGCATCGGGGACGGCTGTGGTGTACTCGGACCCGTCGGAGGGACGGCCCCGATGTCTCCTGGTCACGAGATGGTGATCGGTGAGCAGATCAGTGCCCACGTCATGTGGGTGCAGTAGTCCTGTTTCCGGACCTTCCACCCGTCGGCGGTTCGGATCATGCGGACGGAGGGGGACCATACGACTTTGCTCGTCGCGCGGCCCTGCCATTCCTGGGCGTTGATCAGAAGGGTGATCATTGCTTCGGTCTCGCTCAGGAAGGTGACCGGCCCGGCCGACGTCACCTGGATGCTCTCTACCCGCTTCCGATCGGTCCGTACCGCCTCGTCCATGGCCGCGCGCAGGCCGTCGCCGCCCTCCACCCGGTCGAGGGCGGCCCACGGGGCCGTTCCGGAGCCGGGGGTGAAGGCATCACGCGCCGCCTGCTCGACCTGGAGCGACTGTCCCGGGTCCCGGGGACCGTGCGGCGCCGGCCCGACGACGAGACTCTCTGCGATCTTTCGTACGCCGGCCTTCGACGGCCCCCGCACGGTGAGCACCACCGCCGGCTCTGGACTCCAGGCCAGCAAGTAGATCAGGTTCTCCGTGCCGTCGCTCGTCGTGTACGCATAGGTCCGGTGGCCACCCACACCCGATGTCAGTCTCGGTCTCCCCAGGACGGGGTGTACGACGACTTCGTTCAGCTGCCGCATCCTGGCCTCAAGATCTACTCTGGGATCGCGGCTGACCGTCACCGTGTAGTTCGGGCTGTCCGGTGTGTATCGGACGTTGGAGGGGGAGAACCTCCCGGTCGTCGGAAGGCTGCTGTAGTCGGTGGCAACGAGGTCCGAGCCCAGTCCCAAGAGGGACTCGGGCTGGCGGGAGCGCACGCCGTAGCCGTCGGGAAGCCAGTGGACGTCCACCCCGTAGGCCGTGTCGAGCGGCGGGCTCAGGACGCTGACGTCGGCGGGGTACGCCGCTGATCCCCTCTCGGGGAGGACCTGTGGAATGACCACCGCGCCGACGGCCGCGACGGCCAGCGCCATGGCGGCGGCGAGCGCCTTGCGCCGTCGACGGCGGCGTCCGCGTTCGATCACGTGTCGCGCCAGGCCGGATGGCTGCTGGATGGTCCGGGCGGCCGAGGTCATCGTCGCGCGCAGGTGCAGCTCGAACCCGGTGTCCGGGTCTGGGTCAGTCATGGGGTGCTGCTCCTTTCCGCTGGGGTGTACTCGGGGCCGAGGACGGTGCGCAGCCGGGCGAGGCCGCGGGCGGCGTGGGTTTTGACGCTGCCCGGGGTGCAGCCGACGGCGGTCGCTATCTGGGTCTCGGTGAGGTCGTCGAAGTAGCGCAGCACGATCACGGCGCGTTGGCGCGGTGGGAGCTGGCGCAGCGCGGTGAACAGCTGGTCGCGGGTGGAGAGCGCGTCCGTGCTGTCCGGGGTGCTGTCCGCGATCGGCTCCGTGGCGGTGTCGAGCGGGTCCTCGCGGAAGCGCCGCCGGCGCCGTCGGCTGGCGGCGGCGTTGACGAGCGCCCGCCGCACGTAGGCGTCGGGGTCGTCGACGCGGCGCCAGTATCGGTAGACGCGCAGCAGGACGTCCTGGAGCAGGTCCTCGCCCGTGTGCGGGTCACCGGCCAGGAAGACGGCGGTGCGCAGCATCGCGGTGCCGCGGGTGGCGACGAAGAGCTCGAACGTCGCCGTCTTCGAGGCGGAGCGTTCCGCCATTGATGCCCCTCCCAGCCGCCGTCCTCGGCTCCCCACTGGATGCCGCCGGAACGTCAGTCACCTTCAAGACGCAGGCGGGTGGGAAATCGGTGGACATGCGACCCGAGGAAATGCGAAAAAATTGTGCGGACGGCCCCGGACGGGAAACCGGGGCCGTCCGCACCCGGGTCAGCCGACGGGCACGGCCTCCGGCTGGGGGATGGTGCCGGCGGCGACCAGGGCGGCCCGTTCGTCGGCGTCGAAACCAAGAGCGTCGAGCACCTCGTGGGTGTGCTCGCCCAGTCGGGGGATGGCCCGCGGGGCGGCGGGCCGGGCCGCCGGGCCGAGCCGGAGGGGGAACGCCGGCTGGTCGAGCCGGCCCCGCTCACCCCAGTCGAAGCTGACGACCCGGCCGAGCTGCTGGTTGACCGGGTCGTCGACCAGCCGGTCGATGAAGCCCGTACGGTCCACCTCGGCGACGAGTTCCGCGGGTACCCCAGCCGCCTGGAGCCGGGCCACCCAGTCCGCGGCGGCACCGGTGCGGAACACCGCCTCCAGCAGCTCCTCGGCGGGCTGGCGCTCGCCGCGGCGGGTCCGCAGCGGCGGCGGGTCCTGCGGCAGGCCGACGTCCGCGGCGCCCTTGCCCGTCACGGCCTCTCCTGTCGCGACCCCGCCCGCCACGACCTCGCGCAGCCGCTGCCACGCCGCCGCGTCGGGCACCGCGAGGGCGAGCCACGCGCCGTCGCCGCACCGGTAGATCCGGTACGCCGCGCCGTAGCCGGTCTGGTCGTGGTCCAGGACCGGGCCCTCGACGACGGCGCCGTCCGCGACGAACGCGCCGGACTTCAGCATCAGCGCCGCGCCGAGCAGGGACGTCTCCACCGACTGGCCCGCGCCGCCGCGGCGGCGCGCGTACAGGCCGGCGAGTACCGCGCAGGCCGCCACCCATCCGCTGGTGACGTCGATCGCGCCCCAGACGAGGAACGTCGGCGGCTGGTCCGTCCCGCCCTGGGACGCCTCGACGCCGGACAGCGCCTGCATCAGGTGGTCGTTGGCGGGCAGGAGGGCGCGGGGGCCGGTCGCCCCGAACCCGCTGGAGTGGCTGTAGACGACGTCGGGGTTGACGGCGCGCACCGTCGCCTCGTCGTAGCCGAGCCGGTCGGCGAGGCCCACCCGCGAGTTGTGGTGGACGACGTCGCTCCAGCGGAACAGCCGGGCGAGGACGTCCGCGGCGCCGGGCGCCTTCATGTTCATCGCGACGGCCCGCTTGCCGCGCTGGCCGGCGGCGAACATGGGCTCCATGCCGCGGTGGACGTCCCCGGTGCCCGGCTCCAGCTTGATCACGTCGGCGCCGAGCTCGGCGAGGATCAGCGGGGCGATCGGCCCGGCGAGGTAGGCCGACACGTCGAGGACCCGGACGCCGGTGAGCAGCCGCGCGCCCGGGTCGGGCCGGCTCGGGCCGCCCGCCGCGCCCGCCCCGGTCTGAGCGCTCGGTGTCAACGCGGCGCCTGGTGTCAACGCGGCGTCTGGTGCTGACGCGGCGTCTGGTGCCGGCCTGGCGCCCGGTGCCGACGCCGTGCCCGGTGCCGACGCGGTGCCCCACGGCTTCACCCGGCCGACCGGCCCCAGTGCCGTGATCGTGCCGCGGTCGGGATCGTCGCGCTCCACGCTCAGCCCGATCTGCCGGACGTGCGGGTCCAGCAGCGCCTCGCCGGGGCGGAGCACCGGCTCGCAGCGGAAGTTCGCCCCGGCGAGGTCCCGCAGCCACCAGGACCGGTCGCGGGTCGCGAACGCGCGCGTCCACCGCTCGCTGCGGTCGGCCATCGCGCCGGACACCAGGTCGGCGGTGTAGCCGTTCTCGCTCGGCGGCTCGTTCATGTGCTCGAGGAACGCCTCGTAGGCGCCCTTGGCGCCGAACCACAGCTGGACGTACCCGCCGTCGGCGCACCGGTACGCCAGCGTCTCCGCGGGCCCCTGCTCCTTCCAGAGCAGCCTGATCGACGGCGAGGAGTTCTCCACCCGCCCGATGATCATCGGGAGGATCGCCTGGAGGCCGTCGACGAGCGAGGTCTCGGCCCAGCCGCCGCGGCCGGTCGACTCCCGCTCGTAGAGCCCGGCCAGGGCGCCCACCGTCGCCGCGAGGCCGGCGCCCGCGCTGGCGACGGTGAGGTCGGCGAACACCGGGCCGGGACGGTTCGCCCTGATCTGGGTGAGCAGGCCGGACCGGGCCGCGAGGAGGATCTCCAGGCCCTCGGTTCCGCCCCCCGCGTTGAAACCGTCCCCGACGCGGACGGCGACCAGCCGCGGGTTGGCCCGGCCGAGGTCCGCGCTGCCCAGCCCCCGAAGCTCGATCGCCTCCTCCGGCCCGGCCAGGAAGACCACGTCGGCGTCGCGGGTGAGCGCGGCGATGGTCTCCGCTGCCGCGGGCTCACCCTCGTCCACCTCGATGATCTGCTTGCCGTGATCCCAGACCCGGCTGAATTCCACCCCGGCGTCCAGGGTGGGACGGTGGCGCGAGCGCACCCGCGTCACCCGCGCGCCGAAGTCGCGCAGCAGCGCGCCGGGGAGGCTGGCGGCCAGCCCCGCGCCGACCGCGCTGACCCCCAGGGCGACCTCGACCACCCGGATCCCGGCCAACGGAGCGGCGCTGTCGGTGCCGGTGGTGCCGGTGGTGCTCGTGGTGCCGTCGGCCGACTGCGGTAACTCCGAGTCCGATCGTGATGTTGCCGTGCTCATCGAGCCCCTCCAACCGGTGGCGGCCGGCGGGACCCGCCAGCCGAGGGAGATTTTCGACGTAGACGTCGGCCAACTCTCTCCGGTGGGCGGAGGGGCGTGCAAGGCTGCCGTTCGCGACCTCCCGGTGGCCTGACCTGCGAGGCCCGCCGCTCTGACCAGCAGGGGCCCGCCCCATGGCCCGCGGTGCGTGCGGCACCTCGCCGGCGTGACCCGTGATGCCTCGCTGGCGTGACCCGCGATGCGCCGCCGGCATGACCTGCGGCGGCCGGCGATGTGACCTGCGGTGCCACGCTGGCGTGACCTGCGGTGGCCTGAGCAGCTCACCCGATTCGCCCGGTTCGACCGCTTTGTGGCACTTTCGTGCGCGCGGCCGAATGTACCGTGGTCATAGCCGGACGCGGTGTATCCGCTGGTCATCCCCGTTGATCGCTCCCGGTCGCCACCTGCTTGCTGTGCGTCCCGAATTCGCAGCGAGAGACCTCCGCCACAACTGCGGATGTACCTATCGGTACGGGCAGTAATCGGTGCATGGGTATAGGTATCTCTCGCGCACAGTTGCGCCGATCCGCCAGGACCGTTGATCAGTTGGTTTCGGCCTGTACCCAACGCCCGCGGACGGGTTGGGGAAGCGTCTGATGGGTCTGCTCGACGCGATCACGAACATGGGTCACACACCGGCACACGTCCGCCCGCTGACCCCGGGCGACCGCGCCTATCTCGCCTTCGTCCGGCGCAATCCCGGTGAGCACCAGGACATCGGCGCGCTGCTGCACTTCGACGGCCCCCCGCTGGACCTGCCGGCCCTGCGGGCCCACGTGGCCGAGCGGCTGCGCGACCCGCGGGCCCGGATGCTGACCGACCGTCTCGACACGGTGCGGGTCTGGTCCCCCGAGCGGGGCGCGTCGGCCGAGGAGACCCGCTGGGTCTCCGACCCCGACATGAACCTCGACGACCACGTCGTCGCCTTCGACCTGCCCCCCGCCGACGGGGACGCCACGGCGGGGCAGGCTGCCGACGCGTCCCACGACGCCCGGCTGCGGGCCGCCGTCGACGCGATCGTCGCCCGGCCGATCGACCTCACCCGGCCGCCGTGGATGCTCTACCTCCTGCGCGACCCGACCCCGGGCGCGACGGGCACCGCGCTGGTCTACCGCTCCAGCCACGTCCAGCAGGACGGCTTCGCGCTCTACCGGGTGATGTACCTGCTGTTCGGCGAGAGCGACGAGGTCGATCTCGGGCTGGCGCCGACGATCCGCCGCCCCCGCCCGGCCGACTACGCCCGGTTCGTCGGCCGCGGGATCTCCTGCCTGCTGCCGACCCGGCGCCTCGAGTCCTGGGGCGGCCCGCCGAGCGGCCCGGCCCGGCACACCTGGGTGACCACGGAACTCGCCACGCTGCGCGCGGTGGCCCGCCAGCACGGCGTCACCGTGAACGACGTCTACCTCGCGGCGCTCGCCGGAGCGCTGCGCGCCTGGTCGCTGCCGGAGTGGGAACGCAGCGGCCGCCAGGTGCACGCGCTGATGCCCATCAGCATCCGCTCCGCGGCCGAACAGGACGTCCTGTCGAACCACAGCACCGGGGCGCGCGTCCCGCTGTTCTGCGGTGAGCCCGACCCGGCCCGGCGGGTGGCCATGATCGCGGCGGAGACCCGCCGGATGAAGCAGGGCGGGCTGGGCCTGGTGGAGCGCCAGCACTTCCCGCTCATGGCGGCGAAGGCCTCCCAGCGCATGCTCGCGAACGTCGGCAGCTACCCGGCCCAGATCAACAAGATGGCGCTGGTGGCGACCAACGCCCGGTCGATCCGCGGCCCGCTCTCCATCGCCGGCCGCCGGATGACCGGGCTGATCGGCATGGGCCCGCTGCTCGTCGGACGTCAGCACCTGGCCGTGGCGATGTTCGGCGTGGACGACCGGGTCGGGGTCACGTTCGTGGCCAGTGAGAGCGTTCCGGACCACGCCCGGCTCGCCGATCTGTGGCTGGCCGAGCTGGCCGCGCTGGGCCGGTCCGACTCGCCCGTCGGGGTGAGCGTGCCGACCCAGCGCCTGTCCTCGGCGTCGGCCGCGGTGACGGCCGTCATGGCCGGCGCGGGGCCCGGCGCCGTCTCCGGCGCTGTCTCAGGTGCCGTCTCGGGTGCGGTGACCGGTGCCGTCCGGACCGAGGTCGGCGCCCTCATCCGCCCCTGGCGCCGCCGCCCCACCACCCCGGCAGCCCCCGCCATGTGACTCTCACGTGACCTGTCGGAACCGGCCCCGCGGCGGGTCCAGCGAAGCGTGGCGGGTGAGTGAGTCCATGGACTCACTCACCCGC